>CAJWMI010000027.1 GCA_913043185.1 uncultured Fidelibacterota bacterium
TTCAAACTAGAGAACAACATATTCGCAGAGAAAAAGCAACATCTAATATATGTACGTCTCAGGTTTTACTCGCGATTATTTCATCAATGTATGCAGTTTATCACGGTCCGAAAAATATAAAAGCCATCGCAAAAAATATACAAAATCTATCTTCTAAACTTGCAACCTCCTTAAATAATAAAGGGATTAAGATTTTCTATAATCATTTCTTTGATACGATTAGAATTATTCCCAACAATGATTGGGAGGATAGAGCAAATAAAGAAAAAATTAATTTTAGAAAATTTGAAGATGGCAGTTTAGGGATATCTATTGATGAAACCACAACAGATGAAGATATATTAACAATATGTAATGTATTTAGTTCAAAATTAATTGAGGAAGATAATATATATATTTTACCTGAAAACCTTAAAAGACAAATCGCTTTCTTAGATCATTCAATATTTAACAAATATCATTCAGAAACAGAAATGCTAAGATATATTCATCGCCTTGAAGCAAAAGACCTCTCATTAAATAATAGTATGATTCCGTTAGGATCTTGTACGATGAAATTAAATTCTACTACAGAGATGATCCCTTTAACTTGGGCTAAATTTTCTGATATTCATCCGTTCGTACCTTTAGAACAGGCGAAAGGATATACTAGGTTAATTAATGATTTAAGTTCCTGGTTATCAAAATTAACTGGTTTTGATTCTTGCTCAATGCAGCCAAATTCAGGAGCACAGGGAGAATATGCTGGACTGCTTATAATTAGAGCCTATCATATATATAATGGTAATAGTCACCGCAATATTTGTCTCGTACCAGAGTCTGCTCATGGTACAAATCCAGCAAGTGCAATCATGGCAGGGATGAAGGTAGAGATAATCTCATGCGATAGTAATGGAAATATTAATATACCTGAACTTAGAAAAAAATCTGAGATGTATTCTAATGACCTCTCTGCGATTATGTTAACCTATCCATCAACACATGGAGTGTTTGAAAAAGATATAACAGAAGCTTGTAAAATAGTGCATGATAATGGCGGCCAAGTTTATATAGACGGAGCAAATTTAAATGCAATGGTTGGTCTTTGTAAACCTGGTGATTTTGGTGGTGATGTTATGCATATTAACCTGCACAAAACTTTTTGCATTCCCCATGGAGGAGGAGGCCCGGGTATGGGACCAATCGTATGCAAAAATCATCTGGCAGAATTTTTACCATCTCATGTTAGTCTAGAAGAATCTAATGATAAATCTATTAGTGCTGTATCAGCAGCACCTTATGGTAGTAGTAGTATTCTGCTTATTTCGTGGTCTTATATTGCTATGCTCAATTCTTATGGGCTTGGTATGGCAACTAAAACTGCAATATTAAATGCAAATTACATGGCTAAAAAACTTGAGTCTCATTATCCTGTTCTATTTAAAGGAGATAATGGTTTTAATGCTCATGAGTTCATCATAGATCTAAGAGAAATAAAAAATCAATATGGTATTAGCGAAGAAGACATCGCAAAAAGATTAATGGATTATGGCTTTCACGCACCAACTATGTCCTGGCCTGTCAATGGTACGATGATGATAGAACCTACTGAGAGTGAGTCAAAAGAGGAGCTAGATCGTTTCTGTGAAGCTCTGATTTCTATCAAAAGAGAAATACTAAAAACAGCTAGCGGTGAATATGATCAGAATGATAATCCATTGAAAAATGCTCCACATACCGCACTTTATATAGCCTCAGATGAGTGGTCTCACGCATATTCACGTAATCATGCAGCATATCCATCTAAACATTTGAGAGACCATAAATACTGGCCGCCAGTAGGAAGAATTGATAATGCCTATGGAGATAGAAATCTCGTTTGTACTTGCCCACCTATTGGTGAATATAAAGATTGATGTTTTGGTTGTTGAAAAACAATATACTACGAATCCTTGATGAGACACAGTCAGAACGATCTCAGCTGAAAAATCACGACCTCTATAATTCTATCAAAACAGAAAAACATATACATATATTTATGGAAAATCATGTTTTTGCTGTTTGGGATTTTATGTCTATTCTCAAATCATTACAGTTAGAACTGACTTGTGTAACCATCCCGTGGCAACCAAAAAATAATGGAAATCTATCCAGATTAGTAAATGAAATTGTATTAGAAGAAGAATCTGATATAGATTCTCATGGGCAATATTTAAGCCACTTCGAGATGTATTACGATGCGATGAAAGAAGCTGGAGCAAACACAAATTGTGTTGATAGGTTTTTAACAGAGATCGATTCATCAGACTTATTTACAGCTTTGAAAAATAGCAGGGCTCCTAAGCCTGCTATAGATTTTGTAACAGAAACATTTAAGTTTCTAGATTCAGCAGCAACACACGTAGTTGCTTCTATGTTCACGCTAGGAAGGGAGGAAATTATTCCTGATATGTTTAGAAAAATAGTTGGGGAGATAAATAATACATCAAGCGGTAAATTAAAATCATTCATCTATTATTTAGATAGACATATAGGCCTAGATGAAGATGAACATACACCTGCAGCACTCAAAATGATCAATGAACTTTGTGGTGATAATGAATTAAAGTGGGAAGAGGCAATATTGTGTGGAAAATCAGTTATGAAATCACGAATAACATTCTGGAATAACATACTTAACCAAATCAATAATAACTGAATTATTAATATATATGTCCTCTCATATATTCCTTTTCTCTATCTAAAATATTTACTTTATGTATTGTGTTAACCAGGGATATATCCCCAGCTACACGCATTTTTATATAATTATCAGTATAGCCAATCAGATTACCATTTTTTATGCTTTCAAATAACGTATATTTTGCTTTCCCAATAAAACGATCATAAAATAACTTCCTTTTTTTATCAGATAACTCATGTAATATTTTTGACCGATCCGCTCTTTTCTCTTTAGAGACAATTGGTTTTAATTGTAAAGCTTTAGTTTTAGTTCTCTCAGAATATGTAAAAACATGTAGGTATGAAATTTCTAGCTGATTAATTAAATCATATGTCTCCATAAAGTCTTTTTCTGTTTCTGTTGGAAAACCAACAATTACATCTACACCAATACATGCTTCTGGTATCAATGATTTAATTTTTTTTATACGACTTGCAAAATCTGACTTGTTATATCTACGGCCCATAGATCTAAGAATCTTATTTGATCCAGATTGAAGAGGCACATGAAAATGAGGCATGAATTTCTCTGAGTTAGAACAGAATTTTATTATCTCATCTGAAAGTAAATTTGGCTCTATTGATGAAATACGTATTCTATCTATATCGTTGAGCATATCCATTCTCTTAATTAAATCAAAAAATGATTCACTGGATCCAGCGCCAAAGTCGCCTATATTTACTCCAGT
This sequence comes from uncultured Fidelibacterota bacterium, assembly GCA_913043185.1. Next base: position 3,390 of record CAJWMI010000027.1, read on the forward strand.
TAGTACAATTTCTTTCGTATCAGTTTGTGCTATTTTTTCTGCAATTTTCATGGTTTTTTCAATTGTTCCGCTTCTACTAATCCCCCTCGCTCTTGGTATTGTACAAAAAGTACAGTGATAATCACACCCATCTTGGACCTTTAAAAATGATCGAGTTCTGTCATTATATGAGTAAGATGGATTGAATGTTTTAGTTTCTTTTATGTCACTGTTCAACATTAATTTCTTATTGGTTCTAAGATCTATCTTGTCTAAATGATCTAATAAATTGAACTTTTCTTCAGCCCCAACAACCATATTTACACCATCCAATGTAATTAGTTCATCTGGTTTTAATTGAGCATAACAACCAATCAAGGCAATAAATGAATCGGGATTGATTCGTTTCGTACGTCTGATCAGTTTTTTTGTCTCCTTATCTGCATTTTCTGTAACAGAACATGTGTTTATAACATAAATATCCGCGAAATCCTTAAACGCAACTTTTTCGTAACCATGATAAATAAAATCACGTGAAATGGATGATGTCTCCGAAAAATTCAGTTTACAACCTAGTGTATGAAAGGCAACTCTTTTTGTTGGTGTACTCATTATATATTAAACATAAATTTATCACCTTATTTATTTCAAAAATAATGGATAAATCATAATGAATGATGATATAAAAAGTATTATAACTTGCGATCTTGATGGAAAAATTGAAACTTTCAGTGAAGGCGCGCAGGAATTATTTGGTTATACCGCAGATGAGATTATTGGCAAAGGGAGGGTGAGTGATTTTAGCGCAGGCGAAATTGTTCTCGGCCATGTTGTTAACTGGTTGGCAGAATCAGTTGAAAAAGGGAAATGGGAGGGCGACACCGTTTTTTTACATAAAGATGGGCATGAGATTCCATGTAAAATCAAAATAACTCCCACAAAAGACAAAAATGGTAATCATATCGGTTATTGCGGCATTACAATGCCGTTAAAAGATAAAACTGCAGAATCAGTTCGACCCCAAATTAGTTTTACTACTAAAATGTTTTGCTGGATGGTAATTATGCGTCTACCATTTCTTACAGCAACAATCGTACCCATTTTGTTAGGAGCTGCTATCGCTAGCAGATACGTATCAATAGATTGGATTTACTTTGCCCTAACCATGCTTGGAGGATTTTTTCTACATATTGGGACTAATACGTCCAATGATTATTTTGATCATACTAGTGGAACTGATGAAGCAAATTATAACTATATGGTCCCATTTTCAGGTGGAAGCAGAAGTATACAAATGGGACTGATATCAGCAAAAGGAATGCTATATCTTTCTATTGCTACTTTTGCAATTGGTGGTTTAATCGGCATACCATTAATTAATAAAGCGGGGATCAATATATTATATCTAGGTTTTATTGGGTTTTTATCTGGGCTCTTCTATACTGCTCCGCCATTTAGATTCGCATCTAGAAAAGGATTGGGGGAGCTCCTGATTGGTTTAAATTTTGGTCCACTAATGGCTGCAGGAAGTTTTCTTGTTCAAACCAGTGGGGACACTGCAAACCTTAATGATGCAATTTTAGCAGGAATCCCCATTGGCCTGCTTGTTGCTGCTATCGTATATGTTAACCAATTCCCAGATCATGATGGAGATAAAGCCACTGGGAAAAATAATCTTGTTGTGGTCTTTGGTCCTGAAAAAGCTAGGGTAGGATATGTATTTCTAGTAATTGGTGCGTTTATCAGTATCATAGCGCTTGTCATGGCAAAGCCTGAAACATTTCCAATGCTATCTCTAATATCACTTATCACATCATTCTATAGTATTTACACCATTAAAACCCTTTACAAACACTATGATAATAGACTTTTACAGCCAGCAAATGCAGGAACTATTGGATTGCATTTCTTAACGGGTGTATTTTTCTGTGCTGGTATTTGGCTAGGATAATTTAAATAATCATAACCCCGAGAAACGGAGAAAAACATGAACAAGACAGAATTTTTAGATAAAGTTGAAAAGAAAATTGAAAAACATCATCTATTGAATCACTCTTTCTACAAAGCGTGGAATGCCGGAGAACTAGATAGGTCTATTATTCAAGAATATGCGGCCCAATATTTTAAGCATGTTTCAGCATTCCCAAGATACTTGTCCTCAATACACTCCAACTGTGAAGATATATCCGTTAGACAAGAAATTTTAGATAATCTAATTGATGAAGAACGTGGTGAAGAAAATCATCCTGAGTTATGGATGCGTTTTGGTGAAGGTATGGGAAACAATAGAGAGTCAATGAAAAATGCATCTGCGATAGAAGAAACAGAAGCATTGGTTGACTCCTTCATGAAACTATCAAAAGATGAAAGATACCATATTGGAATGGGTGCTCTATATTGCTACGAGTCAATGGTACCAGAAATTGCTGAAAATAAAATTGATGGATTGAAAAAGTTCTATGGTGTAGAGGACAGAGAAGAAACATTAAAATTTTTCAAAGTACACCAGCATGCAGACAAATGGCACAGAGAGGTTGTAAAAAATCTTCTCGGAAAAATTTGTGACTCTGATGATAAAAAAGAAGAGACCTTAGATGCTATCGATCAAGCGCTGTTATCTTTAAATAACTTTTTATCAGGAATAGAAAGGGTATACTGTTAAATATTAAACTATTATGAGCGTCGGTCTTTACTGGATCGACGTTCATCTGACCTTCTATCATTACCATCTCTTCTATCATTAGACACACTATCTTGATTTAATCGTCTATCAGCTGATCGTCTATCAGCTGATCGTCTATCGCTATTGGCTCTTTTATCTGTCATAAATACCTATCCTTAGAAATAATAATGCCCAATATATATTGGGCATTATTATATATTTTATATAGTATTAAACTAACCTTTAAAGTCAACAAACAGAGTTGATTCTGTCTTAACTAGGCTAACCTTGTCCTCCATGTCAAGAGCACTACAAGCTTGCTCAATCATTTTCATTTCATTTTCATGAATAAACTGATCTGCTCTAGCAATATAGGCAAGATTTTTTATTACCTTATAGCGATCATCATCGGATGTAAACATTTCTTTAACTGCGTCAAGAGAAGAACCATATTGACCAAAACGTGAAGATTCATCGCCCAATGCGATAAATTTATCAATTACTTCTTTTTCAACCTGGTGATATTCATCATCTCCCATATCAGGAAGCATAACTTTTACATTCCCACGCATTGCTTCTTTTTCAGACTCATCAACTTCACCATCTGCTAAGAAAGAAACGCAAACAAATGCATATACTAAGTCGTGACTATTTGTCCAATCTGACATAATTACCTCGTTAGAATTAATTTATATTAATGGTTCGCAATTACTTCCACTATCTCTGCCAGAGCCTGCGAACCTGTAAACCCGACTGAGCGACAACAAAGTTATCATCTGTTAGTGTGAAGGTCAACTAAAAGTCAATAAATACATTATTCTCATTTTTTAGCTTTATTGGGTTATTTTTTCAATATTTTTGATATGTTCTTCTATATTGAAAAACTGTTTTCATAATCGTAGCTTTTGTTTATCCAGTTTGACTACTTAAGAAAGCATGAACAATCATATAACTATATTATTCGCAAATATTAAAAATAAAATCAACAAACATAGATTATTTGCATCTTTACTTATGGTATTTATTGGAATCATTTGTAGTGATATTCTATTTCACTATTTTTATCCAGAAATTATTTTACAAATTGAATATTTATTTGGCCTAGGAAAAGAAACTCATGACGCTGTAGACTTAACATTTGCACCAGAAATATGGGGGGGCGTACTTGCAACGGTTTTGGGGACCCTGATCATCGTTATAGCTATCGCTGCTGAGTCTACTCCAAAACTTATGGACTTGTTTGTAAAAGACTGGGTTAGTCTTCTTTTTATTTGGTTTTTAATTCTTGCTTCAATCCATGCTACAATAATTATGTACTACTTCGGGCCAATGGAGAGACTATCTAGTGTGATTCTTAATACTTATTTATATCTGCCAATATCATCAATGCTTTCTTTGCCTTATATATTTTATATCCTCTTATACTCTAAGACAGATAATGTTATTAAAAAACTATATTCTTTAAATATTGATGATATAAATCGGCTAACAAATAAATCTGTTCACATAGCAATGAGAGATAATAAAGTTGTCGAACATTATCAGTACCAGCTAATGTCAACTATCGATCAATTTGATGATTTACTTGAGTATATATCATTCAAAGAAGCCCAGACAGAAATCATCCGAAGTGTAGGTGACACAGTTAGAGCATATATGAAAAATAAAGAATTATATGATTCTAACTTTTTCTCAGCAACTGATACAATTAGAAATAACCCAACATTTAGGACATATGTAGAACATCAGTATAAAGACTTAGAAGAAAGAAATACTTTTTATGAGGTTAAATCTTTTAAAATGATGGGAAACTCTTATATAAGAAAAATGGAAAACGGGGAATACGAGCTCGCTTCGTTAATTGCCAGCGAAATTTCTTCCATCGGGCTTTTAGCATTAAAATTAAATCAGGAAAGCCTGATTACAGATATTAATATAAGGTTTAATACGTTTATGAGGTTCGCAATCAAACACGCTATTAAAAATAATGAACCAAGAAATTTATATAATCTAGCATTTCACTACTCAGCATTGTTAAAAGGATATGTTGACCATGAAAAAATGGATTTATTAAAACAAGGTTATTTCTATTTTAAGTTTTATAGCAATGAGATATACAAACAAGCCGCGAATAATCCTTCTCTATATTTTATTGTAGATGTTTTAACAACAGAGCTAAAGAAAATATCTATTATAATATCAGAAAATGATTGGGATAATGAACTACAAGAACATTTATTGAAAGAGATACTGCAGCTTGATAATCCACCTGATTATCCAAAAGATGATCTAGATCAGAGTGTTAATAATGGTGTCCGCGTTCTACAAATAGGTTTAGCACTACACTACATCAAAATTAAAAAACTTGATTTTGCTGAGACCATTGTATCCGATGTGCTCGATGACTTAGCATATTTTGATAATCAAACATACCTTAATCTAATGGAGGGTTTATACAATAGGATAAGATTTAGTGGCCCAACTTTTTGGGAAGATACAGATCGTGGGAATACAAATATTTATTATTCTCCAGACAGTGATAAAATTGATGATTTTAAGAAAATATTATCTAACCAGATGAAGGATAGACTGGCGAAACTAGATCGGGATGTACAATTCTTAAGGTTAGAACTAGACAAAATAAAGTCTAAAAAAGATCATACCTCGGACGAAAAAACAAAAATAAACGAACTAGAAACAAAAATTAATACACGTAGAAAAACATTCTTTCTAAATTAATTTTATTTGGTTAGAGCAAAAAAGAAAGCCTGTGTAAGATTAGATATATCCTGAGTAGCGGTAGCTAAATTATTCACCGCGGATTTTGCAACCTCAAAATAGACCGAACCTCCTATTGATGGATTTTTCTGAACAATGTTTGAAAAGTCATCTAAACTTAAGACCCCATAATCAACATCTGTCATTGCAGTAACATGTGATGTTCTTTTTGCATCATCAAGTACTAGTGAAAACTCACCAATCCCAAAAGCGGGAGCTTTTACCACAGAAACTGTGGGCTGAGAGACTGGATCATTTGCTGGTGGTGGATCCGTAGTCTCTAGTCTAATAATTGATTTTGTTGACATAGTAAATCCGCTAGAAGTTTTGACCATCATATTTTTAGATACTTCTACCTGGCCCTGAAAAATAAGTAACATAGTATCGCCAGTCTCTCCCTCCTTAAGTAAGCTTGTTCCTGGAGAACATTTTTTTTGTTCAACAGCCTTTGCAATCTCAGAACAAAAATCTTCTGGGACCTTACTAAAATAATTTATTTTTTTAATCTGTTTTGCATTAACACTCATAGCCTTACCTCAATACCAATGCTTTATGTTTTCTATCAATAACATATTCATCATCAGGATTAATTTCTACGATTACATGTTCATCACTTGATAGTTTAATCCCTGCGCTATCTAGCTGTTCTTTTATCATGTCTCTTATTATTGGGCTACCGCTATCGCCCATTTGTTCTTCAAGACTAAATCCTGCTTTTTTTATCGCATAACCAACGAGTAGCCACTTATTCTTAAACTTATAATAAGCAGAAATTTTATTATGCGTGAGGCCTACAAGGCCTTTAGGTATAGAAACAACTTGAATACCTTTATCTTGTTTCTCTTGTGTGATTAATTCATCAAATAATTGTGGTACACCAGGATCTGTTACATGTTTTGCGAGCATATGGGGGATATGCTCATCCGGGAATACAATCTCATTTACATTTGCCCTATGGAGGTGAGAAATATATTCTTCATCTAGAATATAGGCAACAACTTGAATACTTTCAGAGATTGATTTTGCTGTCAACGCAGTGAGAACGGTTTTATCCTCATCAGGCTTTTCATTTGGTAATAACCCCGACTCATCAGGCACAATCATAAAAGTCCCGCATTCTTCAATGAAGGCCTTTTTTAAGACTCCTTCTTGAGTAAAATTTTCGGATAAATGTGTTATGTCTAAACGGTCAAATCCTGATATCGCTCGCTTTACAACCTCTGCTTCTGTCTCATTAATTAGAATAACAACAGAGGCTGAATCTTCATTTGATTCAATCAGCCTTAACGCTGATTGTACTGCAGGGTTCCACCCGGCAATAATTAAGTGTCCATGATATTTAGTCTCATCCAATTTATCATCTCCTTTCAATCGCGCTGCAACCAAAACAGAGGACACAGCACCTGTAAGCATTGTCACAATGCCTAGATTTAAAATCATTATTATTATAGTTAAAAATTTACCAAAATGTGTTACCGGACTTACATCACCATAGCCCACTGTTGTAAAGGTTACAACTGCCCACCAGAATGTATGAAAATACGTATCTAGCCAGTTTGGCTCATCACTACCGAACATAAAAGATTCACCAATATCATCTTTTACATCACCATTAAATAAGTCATATTCTATTATTGTTAACAATGTTGTTGCTAGAAGTACTGCCCCGAACCCCCACATTGCATATTTAAATAATTCATTAGACTGGTAAAATTCTTTAATTTTGATTAAATAATTTTTTTCGGAATTTTTTTTGGAGGCTATCCTCTTTTGTTTTTCATCATTTTCTTCAGCTGTCGATATCACTTCATCAACTAAAGACTGATGTAACTGATCATATAAAACCTGGTTTGCATGAATTTTTTTATCTATCTCATCAAAAGATGAGGAATTTGTTTCTAGTTTTTTATTTGTATCCATTAGCTTGAATATATTTATTCTTTAAACCATAAAGAACGAAAATGTAATTACTATCATAATTCTATTTAAAATATTTTTTAGATAACCTTTCTACATTACCTAGGTCTATTGGTTTTGAAAAGCCCATATAAAAAGCAAGGAACCACATGACAAATATTCCAAAAAGAAGGAAAACTAATTGCCATACCCATAACGAAGGTAACCCAAATGGGCCCCAAGAAACAGGATCATTAGGATTTGAAAATATACTATTTCCTATCGTAGCAAAAGGGCCAAACCCAAATAAAAACCAAATAAGAACCAGTATCCAGGCCAATGGTATTAATTTTTTCTTCTCCTTTGATACTCCAGCAATCTCAGATAGAAAGGCGTGTCTGTTCTTGCGTTCAATAATTCTATCGTCACTATCCGGGAAAAAATATGAGCCGACTATAGTGAAAATTGCATTAAAAAAAATCCCCCAACCTGCTGAGTGAATTGTAAGTGGATATGCCCCCCATGGTAAAGAAAATAAGCTCGACATTTTATCCGTAAGTGTTACAGCTACAAGCCCACTGATTAACCCTAGAATGATTCCTTTTCGAGAAATCCAGCTACAATAGAGATTTCCAATAAGAGCTGGATACATCTGAAAACCATATGCTACAGCAAGCCCTCCAAGCATAACCAAAGCATCAGTTGAGAATACAGCAACTAATAATGCCGCGCTAGCTACGACGACAACAAATACTCGCCCTATCATTTTTTGAGCGCTCTCACTTGCATCCCGATTTAAATAATGTTTGTAAATATCTCGTGTAATCATTCCACTAAAAGTAGACATATAGGCAGCTCCAGTACTTTGCATTGCCGCGAGAGCACAGACTGCTAAAAGGCCAACGAGCCAGGGGGCAGATTCAGACATTAGGTCAATTAATTCGGGCACAAGATTGCTCTCGGATATACTATCAAAAACTCCGCTTAACACTAATACATCTGCCCCCATTCCCTGGATAATTGTAAATGTAAATAATATAATTCCAATTACTACTGATGATGCAACAACTTGCTGCCAGCGGAAAGGTTCAGATGTTTTATTTGCATATGCCCACATAGAAAAAGCAGGTGAAGATTGTATGCCCATAAGTGCAAACATATATGTCATACACATCATTCCCGTCCAAACTCCTCCTGCTGCTGTAGAACCTGATGATACCCACTGTATAGAACCGGGCATAGAAACTCGATTTGAAAATCCATCTAAAGTTAATCGCTGCCCTGACGAAAGATCATTTTTTACTAAATCCCCAATTCCTTGAACAAATAAGCTCCATCCACCAATCCAAGTTATCGTAATCATTCCAAGAATAACAATCCCTAGCGCAAGTAAAACTGCTTGTGCACAGTCAACATAGGCAACCGAGCGCAATCCTCCAGATGCAACATATACTACCACCACTGTTGATAATAAAATCATACCGAAATTAGTTGATATCATCCCATCTGTTAGCACATTGAATAATGCCCCAGAGGCGCGAAGCTGAATCCCTAAGTATGGTACTGAAAAAAGAAAAGCAACTAAAACAGTGAGACCACGGATTAAGTTTCCACCATAATAGTCTGAGTACATTTCTCCCGGAGTTATGTAGTTAAATGCGCGGCCAAGAACCCACTGACGCCTTAAAAACAAAACACCGGTAAAAGGAATTGTTAGGGCATAAAATGAAGCAAAAGCATATGGTAACCCATCTGTAAGAATTTTCCCGGGGTGACCTACAAAAGTCCAACCGGAAAAACTAGTAGCGGTTGCTGCAAGAACAAATACCCAGGTACCGATTGACCTACCAGCAACAAAGTAGTCTTCAGAGGTTTTGGATGTTCTGGCTCCTTTAATTCCCCAAAAAATACAATAGGCCCAGTAGAGACTTACAAAAGCAAAAAGCCAATATATTTTACTCTCCATATCCTTCTCGTTATATTAACTATTCATCTAGCTAGAGCACCCATAGGGTCCCATGGCGGCAATAATTGCGCATCTTGTTTTTCATAAAGATCAACAATATCAGATTCTAAATATTTTTTACTTACCACTACTTCATATAAATACTGGTCAAACCATTCATCAGACATTATATAGTAACCTTTTTCTCCATTTCTTTCACCCCAACTATTTTCTACTCTCCATTTAACAGGTTTTCCCTTTGAATCTAGATCAACACCTGTAAATAACATTGCGTGGGTCATTTTACTTTCACCATACTCTAATCTACTTGCCTTATCTAGTGAAAATTCTGTCCCATAAAACAAATTAAAATCAAATAATTTGGTGTCCATCACTCCATGGGTTCGATGTAAATATTTACCAACATCACATCCAAACCAGACTGGATCATTATTTTTTATGGATTCTACTGAAGCATTTTTTAATACATCTATTTCAACATTTAAATATCTTATAGGGTTCCCTTCGATGACATTCCCAAGAAATTCTACGGTATATACTCTATCATATTCTTTATCAGACATTGGACAATTAATGAGGCAGACTAAATCGTTTAATTCAATCCCAACATGTTCCTTAAAAAAACTTAGAGCAGTAAGATTTTTAAAGCGATGGAATCCTTTTTTCTTATCTCTGACTTGCCAGTTAAATGATTCAGGTGGCTCTCCAAGATGAATAACCAGCATTTTATAGATAGTTGACAGCATTGTGTTTTTTAATGCATAGACTTCTTCTTCACTTTTCTGTTTATTAATTGAGTCCCTTAATTCTTTTGCATATTCTCTGAGTTTTCTGGTAATCATGCGATTCATTCTCATTGATTTACCGGACTGATATGTCTCTGGCATCTCTGATTTTGGAACAACACCGTATTTGTTAATAAGATTGACCCACATATCCCACTGCCCACCATCTTGAATTGGACTATGTAATAAATGCATCATAAGTCTACTGTCCCAAGTTTCACTTACAGTTTCAATGATACTATTCAGGAAATAATTGGATTTTTCTAATTTGTCCCAAAACATAAAATATGTTTGAGAAAATTCAAAATTTCTAAGATTATGTTTTCTTCCAAGGTAAATCCTGAAAAGATTAAGACCTGCATATCCCCAGCAACGGCCGCTTGACCTTTGGTTAGTGATTTTCATTTCACCAGTAATTTGCTCAGAAAATGTGTGGTCAATTTTTCTATATTCATCCCAATCCATTGCAAGATCTGTTATCTCATTATGTGTAGCAGCATTGCGTGATAATTTAAGAGACGGATCGGAACTGCTTATTTTCTTGTATGATTTAATCATATCTAAGGATATAGATTTATCCATAATTATTCATCCTTTTATATTAAAACTCATAATTGCGATAATACATACTATAAAATATACAGTTATGTCTGCAGCACCAATATAATCTTTAGCAACTCGCTGGCCAAATAACAACATTAATAAAACAAGCCCCGAAAGTAATAGCCCATAAAAAATAAAAACTGCGTCTGCATATATCAGACTATATATAAAACCAAACAAACAAATTCCTGCTGTGGTTATTTCAAGGAATGCTAAAATACTTAATGCTGGTGAGAAAATTTTATCTAAGGGAGTATCTTTGAAATGATTTTTAAAAAACTCAAGATTCCCTTTTCTATCTATAATTTTATCGATACCAGATTGAAAGAATACTATAGAAAAAAATACTGAAACAAAAACCTGCACAATTATTATAGAATCAAAATTCAATATTTTCATAGTATCATTAATCTACAAAATTCTCTATGTTCTGACGAACATAATCTCTAAGCTGACCAACTGACATGTTGGAATAAAAATCTTGAGTTATAATATCCGTAAAATAAATGTCTATTGTTCCGGGAGATAAACGCCAGTCTGTTTTATTTTTTGCTTCATAAGCTCCATTAATTATTACTGGCACAATACTTATGCCTGTATTTTTCGCTATATGAAAAGCACCCTTTTTAAATTTTCCAAGGGAACCATCTTTTGAACGAGTCCCTTCCGGAGCTATTAAAAACGATATATTATTATCTATAATTTCTCGTTCAACTAATTTTAAACTGCTTATAGCCTTATTTATATTAGATCTATCAATGGGCACAACTCCATAACAACTTGCTACATTTCCCCATAAAGGATATTTGAACTGTTCAAACTTCGCGATTGCAGTTACATAATGTTTTATAAACTGTCCAATAACAAAATGATCGAAAAGAGACTCATGATTTATAATATATAAATATGGCCCAGATTTTGGATCTGGAATCTTCCCATTTAGTTTTACTAATTGACCACCAAATAAACAAAAGAAATATGACATCGGGCGCAAGAAATAATGATAGTATTGTTTATTCACTAATAATATAAAAATTAAGAATATTGGTAACACAATGATTAAATATGCAAACCATATTGGCCAAAGAATTAATGACATAATAGTCTTATATAGCCCAATAATCATTTTTTAATAATGAAAATATTTTATGATTAACATTATGAAATGGATAATTAACAATTTCAGATTTTTTTATCCACTCATATCTTTTATTTTGTTTTATGATTTCACCCGCTTTAATACAATCCATTAAGATTATATCTATTTTAAAATGTGAATAAGAATGATTAATTATACCTAATTGTTTTTCAACTTTAATATTAAGCCCATAATGATCTATAATATAATTTTTTAATTCTTTAACTATAACTTTAACAGATTTTACTCTCTTATTTGGAATTTCCCACATTCCATTTAGCATATTTTCATCTCTTTTTTGAATCAAAATTTTATTTTTTTCTCTAATTAGACCACCAACATATATATAATGAGGCATCTTTTTTTTCTTCACTTTAATTGGATATCCGAGAGGATTTCCACTTTTAAAAGCAACACAAATTTTATTAATAGGGCAATCATAACATTTTGGAGATTTTGGTAAACAAACGCAGGCTCCTAACTCCATCATCGCCTCATTGAAATCACCAGGTCTATTATAGTCTAACCATTTATTTAATCTAGATATTATAAGCTTAAGATTGTTATTAGATAGCTTTCTTCTTCCCATCACACGCGCCATTACACGCTTAACATTGCCATCTAAAGCAATAAATGGCTTATTAAATGCGATAGAAAGAACAGCCCCTGCAGTATAATCACCCACCCCTGGAAGATTTCTAAACTTATCCCAAGAACTAGGGATATTAGAATCATAATCCCTACAAACAATTTTTGCTGCTTTGTGAAAATTTCTACATCTCGCGTAGTACCCCAATCCTTCCCAAATTTTTAATAAATTTGATTCAGGCGCTTTTGAAACAGATACAATATCAGGATATTTATTAATCCAATTATTGTAATAAGGAATAACTGTCTCTACCTTTGTTTGCTGCAACATGATCTCAGAAACCCAAATATTATAGGGGTTTTTATTATTACGAAATGGGAGATCTCTTTTCGCTATATCAAACCAAGTTAATATTGATGTTGATATGTTCACTATTGTAATAGATTATTTTTTTAAAAAAACCTTTCTGAGAGTCCACTGAAAAAAAGATAGAGACTGTAAGAGTGATTCATTTTGATCTTTTTCAACCTCTGATTTTATTTTTTCACCAATATTATCTATTTCTTTTTCAATATCCTGTTGAATTAAAGCACCTTTGTCTGTTAAAAAAACTTTGATGGCTCTTTGATCTCTTAGGCTTTGTTTTCTCTTTACCCAATTTTTTTTTTCTAATCTAATGACTAGCCTTGTCACCGTACTATTATCTAAGCCTAATGTCCAAGCTAATTCAGACATTTCAATTCCATCATCAGGTATGGAAATAATTGCCAATGTCTGACTATATGTCAAATCATTTATAGATATATTTAACCTAAATAATCTTTGCAGGTCGATTAAAAATAAAGATATTAACTCACCATAGTGCATAGTTGTATATTACAAATATATAAATTTTTATAAAAGACTAGTATCTTGGTAATGATAATAACAGTTTTGCGTGATTTATATAAAGTGAGTCTAGCTTTACTCTTTTTTCTTTTGAAAGCATGTGCCCTACGCTTTGATAATGATCTAGATTAATTGGATCAAAGGTATACCATTGTCCTTGCATAAGTGGTTCATTAACTACAAATGGAACAATTGGGTCTGCTCCATTTTCTCCTGAAGTTGGACCCTTCATTGATCTAACATTAACTATACCATCATTTTCCCACCAAGTTGAGTCTGTTTCATTTCCGTCTTGTTTAAAAATAATTTTTGAGCCTAATAATTTTGCTCTTGAGCGAATAAGTAAAAAAACATCATCATTTGGAATATGATATCCTGTGGATTCATCTTTAGTAGTCGCTGAAAAAACAAAAGAAAAATAATATATATCAGGGCTTGCATTTAAATAGCCATTTAATTCTGCAGCTCCATCTAAACTTAAATCCCAAGAGCTAATATTTTTTGTTTTCCATGCATTGTGATTTCTCATTTTGTGCACATAATTAGCCCATGATTGTTCTGAGGATCTATTTAGATTCCATTGGCTTAAGTCAAAATCATAAAAATCTGTCCCCACCACACCTGCTAGACCAATAAAATATTGTATAAACGGAAACGTTTTTGTAAGAATATCTACTAATGTGCTACCATCATGAGGTGTCGCTAATGAGGTGATACTGGATATCCAGTCTTTTCTTGAAAGACCTAATAAGTCTGATTTTTCATTTATTGTACTAGAATCATTTTCAAATAATTCCGTTTCTAATAAATATTGTAACATTCGAGCTGTTTGTCCGCCCATACTATGTCCAATTAAATGCACAGGGTGGTTTTTATCCCACTCAGGATATAATCCTTTATATTTCTTATCAGAAGGTTTTTGGATTAGACCATATTTTTTTGCATGTTTATATCCATAATCTGTTTGTCCACCTTTAAGCTGATAATAAACTTCGACTGCCCTATCCCAGTTGGATGATATTGGTCCGACAGATACATTAAATACTGTAAATCCATTTTCTTCTAATGTCTTTTGAATATCTTTTTGGCCACCCCAATAACGGTAATTACCCATCTCATCATTGCCCCAACCAAAAAAACCATGAATTAAAACTATTGGATAATCATTTTGTGCATAGAAAACATTTATTAACAACGTAAGGGATAAAATGAATTTCATTATAAATAAACTAAAAATTTATACTTAGATCTAAACCATTGGTCCAACCACCTGTTCCATAAAAGTATAAACCATAGCCGATTATAATTCCATTATAATTATAATTAATGCCTACGCCACTTGAACCAATAATAGTTTTTATTACGCTTTCCTTTATATTTTGGCTAAGCTTCCTTGTAGATGTCCCCCAGATAAAATCTAGGTTTTTGGCAAGAGAAAAAATGCCACTAATAAAATAATCTTTAATTTTTTTATTATTAATAGATAGATAGTCCACCGAAATCTTTAGCGGCAGATACTCTAATTTTTTATTAACTCCAATATTATATCTTAATGGCGACTTTTCAGTAACATTATTAATTGGATTTATGTTAATTGATATATCATCAATCGATAATCCAATGTTTGTTTTGTATTTTTTTATATTCCATATTGCACCTAATGAAAAATAGAATATTGTTGAACTGTATTTTCCCAATTTTGAAAAATATAATTGGTTAGAAATACCATAGCTTATAGGAAGATTTTTTGATAATCTTGAATAACCTAATCTTACCCATGTATCACTAGAACTATAATTATTTGTTGGTATTGCATTTTCATCATATCCTTTAAAAGTCCCATAAGAAATATGATTAATTGCTGCTGTCATTAATTGATTGGATTGGGGGATTAAAAGAGAAACAGATTGTGCTTGTATACCCGCTGGATATAATACAAATGATGTGGAAAAACTCCGACTTACAGATACGTTTGCTGGATTTGCAGACCTAGAGTTTGGGCTCATATTTAAATTACCACCACCGGCTTGAGATAGTTTTGAAGCAGAAAACCATGAATACAAGCTCGGGGAAATTGTATCACCATTTAAATAATAAAACACAAACAAGATAATAAATTTTTTCATATCATGGATATCGGATCTACATGTATCTGGACGTTGTTTGCTCCAGCGTTAAAATTTTTATATTTAATAAAATTATCGTTAATAAATAAATGTAATTTTTCGCTATTAGGATCATATTTTTTCAATGATTTTAATATAACTTGAAACCTATAATTATTTTTTATTTTTTCTTTATAACATGCTGCTGGACCTAATATTTCTAACCCCTTATATTGGTTTAATAAATTATTCCTTATTTTATTTGACAATGCTAAAACTGATTTTGGATTGGGTCCGATGAATTCAATTTTTGTGATCCAGCTAAAAGGGGGATATTTTAATAAATTCCTATCATCTAACATGATCTTATAATATTGCTTTAAATCTAATTTTGCTGCAGCTTTGATAACTGGATTATCATTATCATAGGTTTGAATAATAACCTCTCCATTTTTTTTGCCTCTACCAGATCGACCGGCTGCCTGGTATATTAACTGAAAAATTCGCTCGCTTGCACGAAAATCAGGTAGATGAAGACCTAAATCAGCATTAATAATTCCAACTAGAGTTATATCTGGGAAGTCTAAACCCTTTGCAATCATTTGTGTCCCAATTAAAATATCTATCTCGCCATCAAAAAAAGACTGTAGAACTTTTATCATATCAGAGCCTTTTTTAACACTGTCATGATCAATTCTTGCAATGTGGGCACGAGGGAAAGTTTGTTCTAAAATATTTTCCACTTTCTGAGTTCCTGTCCCCGTATAAATTAGATTATGGCTCATACACTCTTTACATCTATTAACTGATTGCATTTCAATATAACCACATATATGACACTTAAGATTATTATCTTGTTTATGATACGTAAGAGGGGTTTTACAAGCAGAACACATTATCAATACACTACAATCTGAGCAACGCACCGAAGGTGAATAACCCCTTCTGTTCTGAATCAATAATATTTGTTCATTTTTATTTAGTCTTTCTTCAATCTTATCTAATAACA
>CAJWMI010000028.1 GCA_913043185.1 uncultured Fidelibacterota bacterium
TATGCTAAAGTACCAGATTCAAACAATAAAGATGTTGATCAAGCAGTAAACTCCGCATCTAAGGCGTTTACTTCTTGGTCGAAGACAACCGTACAAAATAGATCAAGTATTCTTCACCAGATAGCTAATGGAATCGATGCGCATTCAGATAAACTGGCTGAGATTGAATCGCGCGATACGGGTAAACCTATTTCATTATCGAAATCAGTTGATATTCCAAGGGCGGCAGAAAATTTCCGTTTTTTTGCTGAACATATCCTCACATTTGATTTTGAAAATGTTTTAGATGGACATGGGTCAATAAATAAAATTGTTAGAAACCCAATAGGCGTAGTAGGCTGTATATCTCCTTGGAACTTACCTCTATACCTTTTTACGTGGAAAATTGCACCTGCGATCGCCTCTGGAAATTGTGTGATTGGAAAGCCGTCTGAGCTTGCACCATATACTGCCTATGAATTAGGTAAAATATGTAACGCCGCAGGCCTACCAAAAGGGGTACTAAATATTGTTCATGGTTTTGGTAAGAACACAGGAGAGGCCATCACAAACCACCCAATGATAAAGGCAATATCCTTTACAGGAGGCACTGTAACGGGAAAAGAGATAAATCATATTGCCTCTAAAAATTTAAAAAAAGTATCACTTGAAATGGGTGGTAAAAACCCTACTATAATTTTTGCTGATTGCGATTTCCACAAAATGTTAGACACTACTATAAAATCATCATTTTCAAATCAAGGTGCAATATGTTTATGTGGGTCTAGAATACTAATAGAAGAACCAATCTACAAAAAATTTCGAGCAGCTTTTGTTAAGAGAGTTCGTGAACTAGAGATTGGAGACCCAGTCAATAATTCTACAGAATTAGGGGCGCTAATATCAAAAAGCCACCTTGAAAAAGTTTATGGATATATTAAAATAGCTAAAAAAGAAGGTGCCACTATACTTACAGGAGGGAACAAAATTTTATTCAGTGGTCGCTTAAAAGGTGGTTATTTTATGGAACCAACAGTTATAGAGGGATTAGACAAAAACTGTCGCACTAATCAGGAAGAAATATTCGGTCCGATTGTTACGCTTATTCCGTTTTCTTCTGAGCATGAAGCGATTAATATTGCAAACGCCACTGATTATGGTTTGGCCGCATCTATCTGGAGTAAGGATTTAGACAGGGCTTCACGGATAGCTGGGGAGATTGATTTTGGGATTGTTTGGTTAAATTGTTGGATGGTTCGAGATCTTAGGACTCCCTTTGGTGGTACAAAAAAGTCTGGACTTGGAAGAGAGGGCGGAGACGCTGGGCTTGAATTTTTTACTGAACTAAAAAATATTTGTATGACAGATGTGTGAGTCATTAATATAAAAAATATAGAGTACAAAAAAATATACAAGATCAACTATGAATAAATCAATCCAATCAAAAAATGCACCAGAGCCAGTTGGCGCATATCCTCATTCTCGGCGCGTCGGAAATTTATTATTTCTCTCCGGCGTGGGCCCTAGAAAGCCTAACTCTAAAAAGATTCCTGGAGCAGTAATAAGTGCTAGTGGGGAAGTTTTATCCTATGATATTGAAAAACAATGCCGCGCTGTCTTTGAAAATGTCAAAATAATTTTAGAGGACTCAGGTAGCAGCTGGGATAATCTAGTAGATGTAACCGTTTATTTAACTAACATGAAAAATGATTTTCATATTTATAATCGTATATATGCTGAATATTTTTCAGATAATCTGCCTTGTCGCACTACTGTTGAGGTTTTATCATTGCCCACCCCAATAGCTATCGAATTAAAATGTATTGCTATAATTGAATAGGAGAAAATTATGTCAGTAATCCCACCTATTAATTTCAAAAAATGGATAAAAGATAATCGCCATTTATTAAAACCTCCGGTAGGCAACAAAGTTGTTTATGATCAAGGTGATTTTATTATAATGGTAGTAGGTGGGCCTAATTCTAGGAAAGACTACCACGTTGACCCTGTAGAAGAATTTTTTTACCAGATTGAGGGAGAGATGATACTCAAAATAATAGAGGATGGAAATCAGGTAGATATCAATATTAGGGAGGGAGAAATATTTTTATTACCAAAAAACATTCCTCATTCTCCACAAAGATTTAAAAATACTGTTGGACTGGTCGTAGAATATAAGAGAGCAGAAGGAGAGCTGGACGCATTTCAATGGTATTGTGATGATTGTGGTAACCTATTACATGAGGTGACACTCCAGCTGGAAAATATTGTTTCCCAGCTTCCACCTTTATTTAATAATTATTGGGAGAATATAGACTCCAGAACCTGTAGTAATTGTGGGAAAATACAAGATCAGCCAATATAATTATATGAAGTTAGATATCCATACTCATATCCTTCCAAAAACATGGCCAGATCTGAAAAAGAAATACGGATATGGTGGCTGGATACAACTAGATCACTCTAATGTTGGTTGTGCGCGTATGATGAGGGATGATCAATTTTTCCGCGAAGTAGAATCAAATCTTTGGAACCCGGAAGAAAGGATAAGAGAATGTGAAACCCATAATGTAGATGTCCAGGTACTTTCCACTGTCCCGGTTATGTTTAGCTATTGGGCTAAACCAGTAGATGCCTTAGACATATCAAAATTACTTAATGATCATATTGCTGGCATTATTGGTCAATATCCAACACGCTTTTTAGGGCTTGGAACCATTCCTATGCAAGACGCGGACCTTGCTATAAAAGAGCTAGAGAGATGTATAAAAGATATCGGACTTATTGGCGTTCAGTTAGGCTCAAACGTAAATGGTAAGAATCTAGATGATGAAATATTATTCCCTGTATTTGAAGCAGCTTCTGACATGAGCGCAGCTATTTTTATTCATCCGTGGGATATGATGGGTAAAGAAAATATGGAAAAATATTGGCTCCCATGGTTGGTAGGAATGCCAGCAGAGACCAGCCGGGCTATTTGTTCTATGATCTTTGGCGGAGTGTTTGAGCGGTTACCAAATTTACGTGTTGCTTTTGCTCATGGGGGTGGAGCCTTCCCATCAACGATTGGACGAGTGCAACATGGGTTTGATGTTCGGCCTGATCTTTGCGCAATAGATAATGATATAGATCCTATAGGTTATTTAGGAAAATTCTGGGTAGATGCACTGGTGCATGACAGTACTATTTTAGATTTATTAATTAATAAACTAGGTGAAAATAAAATTGCAATGGGGACTGACTATCCGTTTCCTCTTGGAGAAAAAGAACCGGGGAAACTTATTGAATCATCTAACTACAATAATGGTATAAAGAATAAATTATTATATAATAATGCTCTTGACTGGCTGGGCATAGATAAAACTTATTTTACTATATGAATTGTTCTCTGTTTATTGATAATAGATCATATACCTATAATACTAAATGTTTTTATGATTTATCTATCCCCATAAATTTTAATGGACATCAGGTTAACTTTTTTGATGTATCGAAAGCGACGGCTGCTCCTTATAAATCTGGAGCGATTATTGGATCGACAAAAAAAGGTGGAGGATGTAACTTTGATGTACTTTCCTTAATCCCTCATTGTAATGGCACACACACGGAGTGTGTCGGGCATATAGTTGATGATGATATTAATATTAACACGATTCTAGAAGATAATTTGTTTCCGGCCACGTTAATTTCTGTTCATTCTGAAGATGATTTGATTCACTCTGATCAGATTAAACTAGATAATGTAAACTTTAATTCTGGCCTTATAATTCGTACTCTTCCCAATGATAATACAAAAACGTCTATGACCTACGACAAAAAAAATATACCCCCGTATTTTTCAGAAAATGCAATGTATAAAATAAAAGAGTTGGGAGTTACTCACCTATTGGTAGATATGCCGACTATTGATTTTGCCTATGATGATGGGAAGCTAATTAATCATCATATTTTTTGGAATATACATCAGGGGAGTCATAAGATAAACGATAGCGTATCTAGTAAAACAATCACAGAAATGATTTTTGTGCCTAATCAAATAAAAGATGGTAATTATTTGCTTCAGTTGCAAGTTGTTAATTTTACTGGCGATGCTGCACCGAGCAGACCTATCATATATCCATTGGAGATTACTTGACTTACGAAAGTTCAATCTCATTCGCTAAGAAAGCAGATCTGGATGATCCACTAAAAACATTTCGTGATAAGTTTCATATGCCGCAATATAAGGGTGAAGATATGATTTATTTTGCTGGTAACTCTTTGGGTCTTATGCCAAAAATATCTAATTCTGCTGTCTCCAATGAGCTAGAAATATGGGCAAAAACTGGAGTCTTGGGGCAACATAATCGGTGGGTAGACTATCATAAACACTTAACACAATCAACCGCAACTATTGTAGGGGCAAAGCCAAAAGAAGTAGTGGTTATGAATGCACTTACAATTAATCTGCACTTGTTAATGATCTCGTTTTATCAACCAACACCAAAAAGGAATAAAGTTATCATTGAACATGACGCATTCCCATCAGACCAGTATGCGGTAGAGTCCCAGATAAGATTTCATGGTTACGACCCAAACGATGCATTGATAGAACTAAGACCAAGAAAGGGTGAGACATGTTTAAGAACCAAAGATATTATTGATACTTTTAATCAGCATGGTGATAGTATTGCGACCGTTATTATTGGTAGCGTTAATTATTACACTGGCCAAGCTTTTGAAATAGAAAAAATAACTAAGGCCGCGCACAATGTAGGCGCAAGAGTAGCTATTGATCTTGCCCATGGAGTAGGAAACCTGGCTCTAGATTTACATAATTGGGGAGTAGATTTTGCAGTCTGGTGTAGTTATAAATATTTATGTGGAGGGCCAGGAAGCCCTGGAGGTGTTTTTGTTCATGAAAAGCATGAAAATTGGGATGGCCCCAGGTTCAATGGCTGGTGGGGGAATAAAAAAACCACGAGATTTATTATGGATTCAAAATTTGATCCCATAGTAGGAGCTGAAGGCTGGCAAATTAGTAATGCGCCTATACTTGCTATGGCCTGTTTGAGATCATCAATGGCCATATTTAGTGATGCTGGTATGCCTGCTATAATTAATAAGAGCAAAAAACTCACTGGTTATTTAGAGTATTTAGTTGGTTCTTTAAGAAGCAAAATAAAAATTATAACACCTAAAGATTCTAAACAAAGAGGCGCTCAATTATCATTGGTGGTAAAGAAAAATGCTAAGGAAGTCTTTAATGGTTTAAACAGTAATCATATCATTTGTGATTGGAGAGAACCAGATGTTATTCGTATTGCTCCTGTCCCACTGTACAATAGTTTTGTAGATGTTTATCGATTCTATGAAATAGTAAAAGATCTGACAAAATAAATATATGCAAAAAAAAATTGTCTTAATTGGAGCAGGGCTTACGGGGCCATTGCTCGCTTTTTATTTATCTGAAAGAGGCTACCATGTTGAAATATATGAAAAGCGCTCTGATTTACGTTATAATGATATAAGTGCAGGTCGCTCCATTAATCTTGCTCTATCAGTTAGAGGTATCAATGCACTTAAAGAGGTCGGGCTTTATGATAAGATAGCTCCTTATACTATACCTATGAATGGTCGCAATATTCACGATTTGGATGGTTCTGAACACCTACAGCCTTATGGGCAAAAAGAAACAGAGGTGATTTATTCTATATCTAGGGCAAAACTGAATATGGAAATTATGACACTAGCAGAGAGCACAGGTATGGTTAAAATATTTTTTAATCATAGGTGTACCAATGTAAGCCTGAAAGAAAAATTAGCATATATTACTGATGAAAATAATTCTAAAGAAAAAATAATCAATTTTGATATTATACTGGGAGTAGATGGATCTGGTTCTGTTGTTCGAGAGGCTATGATTGAGCAAGGTGGTCTCGATTATGTTTATAAACCATTAGACCATAGTTACAAAGAATTAACAATACCTCCGGATTCCAATGGGCAACATCAAATGAATCCGAACGCATTACATATTTGGCCTCGAGAAAAATTTATGTTAATCGCACTGCCTAACATCGATGCCTCATTTACTACGACACTATTTTTACCAACAAAAGGGCCTATAAGTTTTAGCAAGGTTAATACAGATGATGAAATAGTTCATTTATTTAATAAGTATTTTCCTGATGTGATGCCGCTAATATCCAACCTTGTATCTGAATATAAAAACAATCCTACAGGCAATTTGGGTTCTGTCTATTGTGACCCCTGGCATTTTGAAGATAAGGCACTGATTCTAGGTGATGCAGCTCACGCAGTGGTTCCTTTTTTTGGACAAGGCATGAACGCTTCTTTTCAAGACTGCTCTATATTAAATAAGTTCATTGGAAAATATAAATCTAATTGGAGTTTAATTCTTTCTGAATTCTCAAAGTCTCATGTAAAAAATGGTCATGCAATAGTTGACATGGCTCTTGAAAACTATATTGAAATGAGAGACCATGTAAATGATCCAGAATATAAAAAACGAAGACAGTTAGAACTAAAATTAGAGCGCATGTTCCCTGAAGAATTTATCCCTCGTTATTCAATGGTCTCTTTTCATCAGATTGATTATTCAGAGGTTTATTCTAGGGGTAAAAAACAGTTTAATATACTTGAGGAGATATTGAATAATTATGATATTGCAGCAGTAGATAAAAATATAGCAAAAATATTTATGCTTCAATAAGGTTTATGAATCTATTAATTACGTCAGACAACAATTTATTTTTAGTAAATGTATTTATATGATCTTTTAATTCATTTTTCTCTCTAATTAATGTTGGGTCACCATAAATCTTCTCATAGATCTCAGTACAAAGCAACCAGTCATCAGGGTGTTCATTATATAATTTTTTTAATATAGGCAAATAATCACTAGGTGGTTTATTATTGTCGCGAAGCCTTCTTACCTGTTTATATAATTCATTCAGTTTTGTGTTTTCTTTGTTTAAGTTTGTTGACTGGTGGGGTGAGCCTGATGTGGGAAATTTGTTATTATAATAATTGTCCCAATCTGCTGGGCCGCCAAAAACCGATACAATTTTACTCCCGCATGCCAGGTCATAAGGTCCCCATTCTGGTTTATAAAGATAATCGTCATTCAATCTAACCGTACAATTATCTAGGCTGATAAGGACAGGTGAATCATCTATCATCAAAACTTTTTTTACCGTCCCTGATACAACTAATCCACCGATAAAGTTTAATAATATTTTTGAGCTTTCTTTTATTCCTAGGCTCTCCAACTGATTATTATCTAATTGATGAAGAGGTAAATTAATTTTTGATAGTATCCCAACAGCTGCTCCGTATCCTTCAGAATGATATGTTATTCCGTGTCCCTCAAGCTCAGAATCATTATAGGATAATTGAACGGATCCACTAAAGCTTAGGTAGGTCATTTCTTTATTATAATCTTTAATGAAGTTTGTCAAGATCCCTGAAACCTGAAGCCCAGAATCATATACGGATGTAGTAATGTTTTCTGACAGTATTGCTTTTTTAACTCCTGATACGCCTCCAGTCTTATAGGCCATTGTCTTACTGTATTCAAATAAAATATTAGATAAATCTTTAAAGTTTTTTGTTACAAAAAGTTGAGGCTGTGGCTCTGTAATATTATAGTCTTGATGAATACAGTCAACAGTTATGGGTATCTTTTTTACCTTACTCTTAAGGCACTCAGAGCTTTCGTTAACTGATGATAATAGTCCGGCTCCGTATATTTTGGGATTATCTAAGCTTCCTACTAATCCGTATTCTATTGTCCACCAGTTCATTCTTGATAGCTCATTTGCCTCACTAATCCAGTGTTTTTCCTGGGAAATTTTTTCAAACTCATCTTCAATTTTCTTTAACTCAGTAGGATCAGTGTTAGGATCTTCTTTCATGTCTGACATTTTTCTTATTATTTTATATAACTTAGAGTCATGCTTGGAATGTATTGCTTTTTGTGCTATTTCTCCGTACGAACAAAGATATTCTGCGTAGTCGGGATCGGCAATGATCGGCGCGTGCCCCGCTGCTTCATGTATTATATCTGGCGCAGGCGTGTATGTTATATGATCATTGGTTCTCATATCTACCGCGATTGGCAATACCTTTCTAGATAAAAACTCCATAAACACAGTAGGGGGAATAAACCCTTTAACCGTAACAGCTCCCCAATCATGATTGTCTAATCTTTTGTCCATATCATCTACAAGAGGGATATAGTTATTAGGTATGTTCATCATTTTTAGACCATTAACATATGAGTTGTGAGCGTGTTTTTTAAAAAATGGAACGGAGATTTTCATAATATATCTCCATACGGCTTGGTCTATTTCAGTGTATAATGAATAATCTTGTTCTACGGTATACTCTAGTAAGCGTTGTGGTAGATTTTCACGTGATTTGCTCATTGGCTAATGTTTTATTATCCTATAAACAAAATTAAAACCGCTTTATAGCTAAAAGACAGGCTAAAATAAAAAATAAAAAAAGACACCTTTTGTGTACCAATAAAATAAAAAGGCTCTAAATTCCGTCCACTTTTTGATAGCCATAAAAAACTAAAATTAATTATTCCGGAGTAGCTCAGTTGGTAGAGCAGGTGGCTGTTAACCACTTTGTCGGGGGTTCGAGTCCCTCCTCCGGAGCTTTTTTCATAATAACTGCATGAATAATCTTTGTTAAAGTATATCATATTAGTCGCTATTATCATGATCTCATGTAATAAAAAAATAATCCCCCCAGATGTTGAAAAAACTCCGTATGAGATGAAAATTCATGGACATAATAGAGTAGATGATTACTATTGGATGCGCCTGACAGATGAGCAAAAATCAGCAAAGAAATCTGACGCTCAAACCAAAAAGGTAGTAGACTATATTGACGCAGAAACAGACTACTTAAATAATAGTCTAAAGCATACAAAGCCGCTCCAGGAAACGCTCTACAATGAAATGGTTGGCCGCATTAAAAAAGATGATCAGTCGGTACCATATTTTGAAAATGAATATTATTACTATACTCGTTATGAAAAGAAAAAAGAGTACCCTATCTACTGCAGGAAACATAATGACTTAGATAATAATGAAGAAATTATCTTAGACGTAAATATTCTAGCAGAAGGATATGACTATTTCGCAATTGGAGGAATGTCTGTTAGTCCGGATAACCAGTGGCTATCATATGGAGTAGACACTCTAAGCAGAAGGTTTTATAAAATATATTTTAAACATTTAGCATCCGGGAAAGTATTAGATCAGACTATACCTAATACCACCGGAGGTGTAGCCTGGGCAAATGACAACAAAACGGTTTTTTATACATCTAAAAATAAAGTTACACTATTAGGAGAGAAAATCTATAGACATAAGGCAGGGACTGATAGTAAGCTAGACAAACTTGTGTATGAAGAAGAAGATGAAACCTTTTACAATGGCGTCTATCGTTCTAAGTCCGGTAAATATGTAATTATTTATAATAGTAGTACTCTGGTGAGCGACTATCATATTCTGAGCGCAGATAATCCAAATGGGGAATTTATCAATTTTACGCCTAGAGGTGAAAAACATGAGTATGGTATTCAACACTATAAGGACCATTTTTATATTATTTCTAATATAGACGCTCCAAATAATCGTTTAATGAAAACAAAAATAGGTTCTACAGAAATATCAAACTGGGAGGAGGTTTTGGCCCATCGAGAGGATGTACACCTTCTAGGGTTAGAAATTTTTAAGGATCATATGGTGCTCACTGAGCGCAAAAATGGTTTACGCGGGATAAGAATAAAAAACATGAAGACAGGCACTGATGAGTATATAGACTTTGAAGAAAAAACCTATTCAGCATATGTTTCCACAAACGAAGAATATAATACAAACATACTAAGATACCGTTATTCCTCAATGTTAACGCCGTCTTCTGTTTATGATTACAATATGGATACCAAAGAAAAAAAATTACTCAAACAAGCAGAGATTATTGGAAAAGGATATGACCAGAAAATGTATGACGCAGAAACAATCTATGCTGTTTCCAGAGATGGTGAAAAAATTCCGATTTATCTTGTCTATCGTAAGGATATGAAAAAAGATGGACCACAGCCACTATTGTTATACTCTTATGGATCTTATGGGTCTACCTCTGATCCATATTTTAGTTCAGCCCGCCTGAGTCTACTAGATCGTGGTATGATATATGCTTTAGCAAATGTTAGAGGCAGCCAGATATATGGACGAAAGTCTTATGAAGATGGAAAATTATTGAAAAAGAAAAACACCTTTTATGATTTTATTGATGCTGGAAAATTTTTGGTTGACCAAGAATATACAAGCCCTGATCAGTTATTATGCTCTGGCGGAAGTGCAGGTGGTCTATTAATTGGGGCAGTGGTGAATATGGAGCCCAGTTTGTGGAAAGGGGCGATAGCTGCGGTGCCTTTTGTTGATGTGGTCACGACTATGTTAGATCCGTCTATTCCGCTTACTTCAAATGAGTGGGATGAGTGGGGGGATCCAAGAGAAGAGGACTATTATCACTATATGCTATCCTACTCACCCTATGATCAGATTATTGACAGGACTCATCCAAATATATTAGTTACTTCAGGGTTTTTTGATTCACAGGTACAGTACTGGGAGCCATTGAAGTATGTTGCAAAACTGAGGGATCATTGGCTTGGTGATAATAAACTATATTTATATATGAATATGGATGCTGGTCATGGGGGAAAGTCAGGCAGGTTTCGTATTTACAGAGAAATCTCTTTAGAGTATGCTTTTTTGTTAGACCTGGTTGGTATTAAAACATAATAAGTTAAAACACCCCCTGCATTAATTATGAGTAATACTGTAAAGGAATATGTCATCATAACTATTGCTGTATGTATTTCTGTATTAATTGCTCTTGCTTCTGCACAAGGCAGCCTTATTGTTGGGCAGTACCCTGTGCTTTTTATTTGCCTATTTATTTCATTTGTAATTCAGTGGCTTGTTTTTCTACCATCTTATTATTTTAGTACAGAGCGTTTTTATGATCTAACCGGTAGCATTACCTATACTGTTGTGACGTTGACAGCGCTATATCATAAAAGTAATTTTATTGGGCATCGATCTGATTTGCGCTCTTTATTGATCGCAGTTTTTATTTTAGTCTGGGCATGGCGACTCGGTAGTTTTTTATTTTTACGAATACTAAAGGATAAAGAAGACAGAAGGTTCAGTGAATGGAAAAAATCCTTCCCCATGTTCTTACGAGTCTGGACATTGCAAGGGCTATGGGTATTTCTAACATCTGTTGCTGGTGTCACTGCAATCTCATCTAAAAAAATAATCGATCCAGACATTTTTCTATATATTGGCTCTCTACTCTGGGTATTTGGATTTTTATTCGAGTCTATTGCGGATTACCAAAAAAGAAAGTTTAGATCAGAAAATCAGAACCAGTTTATACAGATCGGCTTGTGGTCGTTATCAAGGCACCCAAATTATTTTGGTGAAATTGTATTGTGGTCTGGGATCGCATTAATAGCTTTTCCAGCTTTGACCGGCGTCCAATGCCTGAGTCTTGTGTCACCTGTTTTTGTATTTTTATTATTAACCAGAGTTAGTGGAATACCTATTTTGGAAAAACATGCGGACGAAACCTGGGGCAAGAAAAAAGAATATAAAAAGTATAAAGAAAAGACCCCGGTATTGTTTCCTAGAATAATGAAATAATTATAATCCGCTCTCTCGATCCCATTGTTTGCACAGGAGTTGATAAAGAACCCGTTCATTCTCATGAACATCCTTGTCTAACATAATTACCTCTTTAAAAAGTGCAAGATAGGCATCTTTCATATCATCATCTATTTTACTTTTTAGTGATTTACTTAGGTTAATTACAAAGTTTTTTACCTCATCGATTCCTTTTTCAAGGATGCTGTCTAAAAACTGAGTCCTAAGCTTTAGTAGTTCCTTATCCTCATCGTCATATCTATCTAGAATAATATCGAGATATTTTTTCTCATCTGATGAGTATTCATAGTCACAGTTTGATATAACATATGCTATGTCAAACATTACAAGCTCTAGTAAATGATTTGATTTCTCTGTCATAATCTTATCCTATTTTATTTGTTATTTTTCAGGCCACATTCTACTGGCTGCCTCACACCGTCTATGTACCCCTCTTTAACTTTTACACCATAGGCCATAATCCTAACAAGATGCTTGTTTAATACATTATAGTTAAAATCAATTTTTTGTTCTATATCATCTAGCCTTTGCAGCAGCTCTACATTTTGCTCTGACTGATTAACGCTAGAACCATTAAATACAATTATACATAGGCAAAGAAAAAAACCTGAGGCGAATCCCTTAAAATAATTATTCATAACATTTCTCCTAATAATGTGTTGGTTAATCTGTTTGATTCTTATCAAAATAAAAAATTATTTCTAGGGTCTAATATCTCCAACTATCTAGGTCTGCACCTGCTGGAGCAGATATACTTATTCTTTCCACAGCTTTTTTGATAAACATTTGGTGATATCTTAATCGTGATGTTGCGTTTGGACGAGAATGATCACCATTCCAACAATGTTCAGCCCTGTCCCCATAGTCAACCTGCCCATTATAATAAGGTTCTTGGGTTGACTCTAAGAAGTCTTCCATGAGGTATACTGCATTGTTTAAATAATAATTATCCATATCTCCGCAATAGATATTGATCTTTCCCTCTAGCTTTGGGCCTAACAGATCCCAGTCTCTTTTTAATATATGACGAAGGTCATAATTTTCTTTCCAATAGTCCGCTACCTGATGATCAATTTCTCCGGTTAATTTGTCCCATATAGGCTTGGGGTAACCATTAGGACCCATTGGACTATAAACAGCTTGCCAAATATCCCACTGTTCACCTGATCTACTGTTTGTTCCAAGGGCAAGTTCTCTATAGTTCATTTGCCTTAGACTGGCGCTGACTTCACCAAGATAATTTCTTTGTCCAGGCCTTTCTACCTTACGGTGGTCTGGGCCAGTGTAATAAGCGTTATTATCTTTATATATATTAACAAGACAGTAGGCTCTAAAATCAATTGGATCGGGGCAGGCAGCGTAGCAGCCATTATATTCATCTGGGTAGAAAACCTGCGCCGCAAGTGCCTCCCATCCTCCGGTAGATCCGCCATATAAAAACCGAGACCAACCCTCGCCAATACAGCGGAACTGTTTTTCGATATAGGGGATTAGTTCATAGGTGATAGCATCTCCATATGGACCAAGATTAGCAGAGTTAACCGCATAAGAATCATCATAGTATGGATTTGCATGTTGTATCTCTATAGCAACAACTCTAGGAAATTCTTTTGAGGTCCATTCTTTGTAGAACTGATACTCATGCTCTTGAATTATTTTATTGTAGCCCTCAATCTGAAAGCGCTCGCTATAATCTGGTTTAAGATTTGGATCCGGGGGAGATGTTCTAAATCCTCCAAAGTCCTTTGGGAAGTGACCATGGAATATCATTAGAGGGTAACTTGCCTCAGGATGATCATCAAAACCCTCTGGCAATAAAACATGTGCACCTAGGTGCATTGGTCTTCCCCAAAATTCAGATAATAGTCTACTCTCTATTTTGATGTGTTTTACGTATTTGGTGTCTGACGGCGGAACGATCTCAGGAATAATTTGATCCAAAAAAATCTTAATCGATTTTCTTTTTTTCGGGTCTAATGATATTTTTTTCACCTTGCTATAATAGTTGCCCGGGGCCGAGTGCCATCTCTGACCCTCGCCTCTGTCCATAGGAAGTTGAACGGTGTGCCCTGTTTTTAGGTTAAACGTTTCATACTTATGTAAAAGCGCTTGAATGAAATACTCACCGGGCGGTATTTGGTCTAGACTTTTTACTGGATAGCCAAATGTTTTACTATCAATAATAGTTTTTGAAGAACTTTTTGATTTTATATCAACACCAAAAACAAATGCGGTAGAGCTTTTGTCATTCGTCTGAAAACGTGGTTCATCTAGATTGTTATTGCTAAGAAAAAGAAGCACTCTCCCTTGAATAAAATTCCCATTTTCATCTTTTTTTGGATGCTCAATATTAAACGTTATGCCAGAGCCATTAAGAGGAAAGGTTAATGCCATTACAAGTGATAGTATATGTTTTTTCATAATATCTATTCAATATTACGAAAAACATTATGTTTAGTTTTGGTTTTTATTATTTCTAATTAAGTCTAGGCCGGAGGGGATTATTTGATCAAGTTTGCTTCTTGACTCTTTTACCTCAAAACTAATAGGGAGCTCTTTCTCAGCCTCACTCATTGCGAAAAAGGAAAACTGGATTTTCTTTTTCTGATTTTGTTTTATATCACCAAGGTTGAAGCTGGACTTCCCAGTATTAAACACAAAGTCACCATA
The DNA here is from genome assembly GCA_913043185.1 of uncultured Fidelibacterota bacterium. The sequence continues at coordinate 14,409 of CAJWMI010000028.1, forward strand.
CAAAACTGCGATGTTTACATTTTTAGCAACCTGCTGCCCATTGTTTCGAACATACATAGTGGCTTTGATGATTTCAGCTGGCTCTATGAGACCGTTATTATTACTCTGGTCATCAATTCTAATTTCTGTCAGAATCAGTTCTGGACTAGTAAGAGACTTGGTGTGAAACGATATCATATTTGGAACATTTATATCATGGCCAAAGTATTCTGTTACATATGCTGATACTAAAACCTTTTCTGTAATCATCAGGTCTGAAGCAAAAATAGAAACATTAAGCTCTTTACTTTCACCCGGCACTAGTTTGTGAATAATGTCTAGTCCATCGACTATCAATCCTCCAGAATAATTTTCTAGCTCTAAAAAAACTTCAATCCCCTGTGCGTTTCCCTTACCACTATTTGTGAGACTAATTATTAGCTCAGCAGTATCATTTGTTTTTAGTGTATCTTTTCCTTTCTTAAGTATAAGATTAGATTTAACAGAAAGCTCAGGCGGGAGCTTTGTTTTTTTATAAGATGGGTGATTTGCCTTTAGATGCCTGGTGACATGTTTTAGACGAATCTTTTTTATAAACTTATCACCCTGCCAGAGGCCAGACTTAATCGTGTCTCCGCGAAATACAATATACCCCTGTCCATCACGAATATTATTTTTGAATTCACCCTTGAAAATTTCACCATTACTATATGTGTATTGACCAAGCCCATGCTGTTGGTCTCTTTTATAATATCCTCTGTATTGCTCCCCATTTTCAAAAGTGTATGTACCTCTGCCTCTTTTTAGACCAGATTTAAACTTTCCTTTATATGTGTCACCGTCAGGGTGTGTCCATATACCGTGACCATGTTTTAATCCATTTTTATATGATCCCTTGTACCTCTCACCATTAACATGCGAGCCCATTTTTTTTGATAGTTGTTGATCTGTTGCCATAATCTGAGAAAAGGCAATCAGAGTGCATATAGTAAGCCTAATTTTTTTCATAAGGGCTTTTAATTTAATAAAAGCCTGATAATATTAAGGACTATTTTAGCTTTTTTTTGTTTCTAGCTTTACAAGCGTGATCTCGGACTCGACTCCTAATCTCATAGGTGGTCCCCAGTATCCAGTTCCTCTGTTCACATAGATCCAGGTTCCATCATGGTCATGAAGGCCTGAGGTATAAGGGTTTGCCATTCTAACTGCGTATACAAAAGGCCAAAACTGACCTCCGTGTGTGTGGCCAGAAAGTTGAAGATCAGCTCCAGTTTTATGGGAATCAAAAATGCTCCAGGGTTGGTGCGCTAACAGTATTTTTGGTATGTTTTTGGGGGCACCATAAAAGGCTTTTTCTGGGTCACTTTTATGTTCTGGCTTTATGCTGCTGCTTCTATAATCAGTCACACCGCCAAGTGTTATAGAGCCCCTGCCTTTTGTGATGATCTCGTGGCTGTCAATAAGATTTGTCAATCCATAGTGGTCGGTTTTATCAAGCCACTGGTCCACCCCTGAGTAGTACTCATGGTTCCCAGTAACAAAATATTTACCAATATTTGCGTGCAAATCTTTTATTGGCTCAACGTGTTTTGACAGGTATCCTACAGAACCGTCGACCAAGTCTCCGGTTATTGCTATAATATCTGGGTTTAAATGATTTACCTGTTCAACCACTTTTTCTACGTAACCCTTTTTTATTGTTGGACCAATGTGGAGGTCAGAAACCTGGGCGATAGTCATCCCACTTAGATCTTTGTCCAGTCCTTTAATTGGGACAGTGGTTTTCATGATGGTTGCTCCTTTGCGGGCTGCGTATAAGCCAGCAATGGTAGACACACTAGTAGAGGTGACAATGCTAATGCTAAGTATTTTTTGAATAAAATCTCTGCGCCCAGGATCAGTCGGAGCAGATGGAGAGCCAATAGCAGCAGTTATTTTCGTTAACAGTCCAATAGCCAGATAGATAAAATCTTTTGTGACAACAGCCAAAAATGTAAGCACAAAAAATCCGAGACTAAGATATCCTGCCCATGAAAACCAGTCAACAACCTCATTTTCAAATCCTTTTGAACGCAGGATTATTGGAATAATTGGTAAGGCCGCGAGCAGCGCTATACAACACCAGGTGACAATTTTTATATCATAATTTAGGTTTAAATAAGGAATAATTCTTAGGCCCACGGTACCATGAATTATTGAAAGAATTATGATGGCAAAAATAAAGAACAGGCTCATTGGACTATTATTTCATCTGCAAAAACCCAGGACGGTCCGCCTGCACCGGGGTGATACTCTGGGCAGGTATTAATGTTATATCCTTTCACTCGAACGTAGCGGGACTTTATTTTATCTAGCTCAACATTAAACTCAAAAATATCTTGAACGTAGCTAAAATCATTGACAGGAAAAGATTCATGTACCATTTCAAATGTTTTTCCATCGACCGAGTGCTCAATCTGAACTTTTTTAGGTAAAAAGATCCACACAACCTGATCCTGAAGAAAGCGGACTTTTATTGAACTGACAGTTGTTATTTTCCCGAGGTCAATCGTGGCGACTAAGTCTGTCGCCTCAAACCCCTGCCATGACGGATCTCGGTAGTTTACGGTTCCGCCAAGACCATTCACAAGCGCGTTCATACTTTCGCCAGAATATTTATGATGGGGCCTATCTTTTAGAACCATATTGCTACCTATCGCAAGGTGACTAAATTTTACCGCAGGCGGCTTGGATCCGCATACAGTCTCGTAGGATTCACTCCCGGCTCTGTTTGTTAGTTTATCCCCAAGAATTGATCTTGCCTTTTCACCTACAATTTTGAGGTCATTAACAACATCCGGGAATCGTGGTGCCAGGTCTGTTGTTTCACCTATGTCTGCTTCAAGATTATATAGCTCTAAACCTGATCTGCCTTGCGCGTAAGCACCAGGGTGAAGGTTTTCTCCTGGCTTAACATTTTTGTATGAACGGTAAAGGTGGGGAAACACAAGCTTGTATTTACCCTTTCGTACTGCAATCAGATTCTCGCCATAGTAGTAGTATAATTCGTTCCTCGGGTTTGCCCCTGGAGTCCCACTAAGGAGTGGCACTAGGCTTGTACCATCAATCTTAGCATTGATCTTTTTTTCTCCAGTGATCTCTGCGAGTGTGGGCAATATATCTATAGTCGCCGCTATGTTTGAAATTATTTGTCCTGGTTTAATTCTTTCGGGCCAGCGCATAATGCACGGGACTCTTGCTCCGCCTTCCCACATACTTCCTTTTCCCTCACGAAGTGGACCTGCGGAGCCACCCCATTTTCCATAATTGAGCCAGGGGCCGTTGTCACTAGCATAAATAATTAATGTGTTATTGTCTATATCATTATCCTTTAGTGCGCTAATAATTTCCCCAACAGACCAGTCAATCTCCATGATAACATCACCATAAAGACCTAGCTCACTTTTCCCTAAAAACTTGTCCGAGGCTGCGATGGGCTGATGCGGCATCGGGTGTGGGATATAGAGAAAAAATGGATTTCCTTTGTTTCTGTTAATAAAGTCTACAGCCCGCTCAGTGATTTTAGTTGTCAGCTGACCCTGATCAGACAGTGTCTCAATTTTTTCTGATGGATTGTTTCCTTTCCAAAATGACATGGTGGGGTAGTAGCTCTTTTTTTTGCCGGTCAAGGGGTTCCCGTCATAGTCAACGGGCCACATGTCGTTTGAACAGATCAGTCCTGCGTATTCATCAAACCCATTCTGAAGCGGTAAATATTTTTCACGGTGTCCAAGGTGCCACTTACCAAATATTGCATTCGTGTATCCACGCCTTTTTAGAAGTTTGGCAATAGTCTCTCTGCTTGGGTCTAGTCCGTTAACGTTCCAAGGGCTTAGAGCCCCTTGTATACCTACCCTTTCAGCATAGCTCCCTGTCATCAGCGATGCTCTGGACGCGCTGCAGACTGCTTGGGACACATAAAAATCAGTAAACAAGATTCCTTCCTTGGCCATCTTGTCAATATTTGGGGTTTCAAAGCCCTCAGCCCCGTAGCAGCCTAGATCTCCATATCCCTGGTCATCCGTGAATATTATAATAATATTTGGAGGCAAGTGTTTTTGTCCGCAACCCAATAATAATAGTATGATTTGAGCGATTAGAATGAATTTCATAGGTATTAATAAAAAATAATTATTTTAATGATGAAATAATTTCTGTCCATTGTTTTATCTTAAAAGTTATTTTATCTCTTTCTTTTGATGGTTTAAAAAATTTGTCCTCATCCTGTATTTTATAATTATAATTACTATTTAATATTCTATATACTCCTAAAGCAGTCTTATCTCTTATTTTAGGACGTCTAATAATTTGACCGCTTAAATCTGAAATAAATTGTAAAAGTGAATCTCTAGAACCTCCACCACTAGCCGTAATTATAGGAAATTTCATTGAAATATTTTTTGTCAACATGTTTATAATATCATTAACTAAAAAACCAATAGACTCCATCCCAGCCCTAATGATTTCGTTTTTATTATTTTTGTTTATTTTATAATAAATATCATCAAATCCAGATATCCAGTATGGTGCAGCTATTCCTGAAAATCCTGAAATGAAAATTCCTTCTGTGTCTTGAGTTTTACAACGTTGATCCCAGCTCATTTGCATGTGTTCAATATCTAATATATCTTCTAAATAATTAAATAGAGAATTACATGCATTTATGGTCCCCTCAGAAACATAAGTTTTTTTATTGCTGTCCGAAAATAGAATACTTGTTATTAAACCGTTAATCAT
>CAJWMI010000029.1 GCA_913043185.1 uncultured Fidelibacterota bacterium
ATTCATCTGCCCAAGATTTATTTTCAATCACACAGAAAAATAATTGATGCATATACTCACTATCATCTAATATATTAAATGATTGATCATATAAATCAAGTATATCCTTAGGATATTCATTATTTATTTCCACCGCATAAAGCGCTTGCATAACTGATTCCCTTGCAAGTCTTCTTGGGTGCTGATCAATAACCTTGTCCAACTGATTTAATCCGCTGGCATGACCCATCCAAAAGGGTCTCTGATGTTTTCATTTTGAATATTGATCAGCGTTTCTCTTATATTTTTTGTCATTGATTCTGAATATGATATTTCAAAATTAACAGTTTTGTCATTATAACATATGCTGCCTACGGGCGCTACTACTACTGCAGTTCCAGTAAAAAATACCTCATCTGCATTCATCAGTTCTTCAATGGTCACATCTTGCTCTCTTACATCAAGGTCAAATACTTTTTCTGCTATTTTTATTACAGAGTCTCTTGTAATTCCAGGTAGGATAGAACCTTGAACAGATGGAGTTGTTAATGTTTTATTTTTTAGCACAAAAATATTTGCTGACCTGGCTTCATCTAAAATATTTTCATTAGACGCATTTAAAAAAATTATTTCATCATAACCAGCTTCTATAGTTTCTTTAAATGGAAGAAGAGTGCCAGAGTAATTACCAATGGCTTTTGCAAACCCAATACTTTTTGTAGCAATACGATGATACTTATCAGTGACCAAAGCATTCAGACGCTTTAAACCATTTTTAAAATAAGATCCTACAGGAGTCACAAATACCACAAAGGTATATGAATCAGAAGGTTTAACTCCCAGCATAGCTCCTGTGCCTAATGCTAATGGTCGAATATAAAGGCTCCCTTTTTCTTTTTGGGGCACATAATCTAGATTGTCTAGAACTGTCTCTTTAACTGCATTTATAAATAAATCATGTGGCATATCAGGTATGCACAATCTTCTGCAAGAAGCATTAAATCTTTTTGCATTTTCTTCTAATCTGAAAAACACTACACGATCTTTAGATGACATATAAGCTTTTGTACCTTCAAATACCCCTTGGCCATAGTTTAATACTGTAGACGCTGGTGACAAGCTTATCTCACCATAAGGGGTTAAACCTATATTTACCCACTTCCCAGAAGAGTCACAGTTTGCAATGAACATACTACGCGTTTCTAGTGCATTAAACCCAAGATTATCCCAGTCTATATCTTGCTTAGTTTTCATAATTTTTCAATAACCATGGCTGATGCTTCACCTCCACCAATACACAATGCGGCCAGTCCGATATTTTTTTTCATTCTTTCTAGAGCATAAATCAGGGTAGTCAATATTCTTGCGCCTGATGCGCCTATTGGATGACCAAGAGCAACAGCTCCACCATGTATGTTAACCTTTGTATCATCTATTTTAAAATCATCCATAACCGCCATCGTTACAGCTGCAAATGCTTCATTTATTTCCCATAGGTCAATGTCATCTTTAGATAACCTTGCCTGTTTAAGAACTTTATCAATAGCATGTCCAGGAGCTGTAGTAAACCATTTTGGGTCATGTGCAAATGAACAATGAGAAATAATACGAGCCATTGGCTTGATCTTATACTTTTCAATATTTTCCTTTGAAATCAGCATAACCGCCGCTGCACCATCATTTAATTTGGATGCATTTGCTGCTGTTATGGTTCCATTTTTTTCAAACACTGGTTTGATTATGGGTATCTTCTCAAATTTTGCCTTACCTGGCTCTTCATCAGAATCAATAGCAATTCCTTTAGAGTTTGTTAATGGTATTATTTCATTAGAAAAATAACCTTTTTCCTGAGCATCTTGCGCGTGCTGGTATGATTTAATAGAGAATTCATCTTGCTGTTCTCTAGTATAGTTTCTATCTGTCACAAGCATTTCTGCACAGTTACCCATATGTATATCATTATAAGCATCCCATAAACCATCGTGAATCATACTGTCTATCATTTTTTGGTGACCAAATCGATTTATACTTTTTGATATCAAATAAGGAGCATTGGACATGCTCTCTATACCACCAGCGATGATTATGCCTGTGCCATTAGCCTTGATAGCCTGATCAGCTAGCATCACCGCTTTTAAACCAGACCCACACATTTTGTTAATCGTAAGGCATTCTACATTATGTGGTAAACCAGAATATATGGCTGTCTGCCTAGCTGGCGCTTGCCCAATCCCGGCAGACAAAACATTACCCATGATTACTTCTTCTACTTCGTTTACATCTAAGTCTAATCGATCTAACAAACCAGTGATTACTGCTGCACCTAGTTGTGGAGCAGAAAATTCTGATAGAGCCCCCCCAAATGCACCAATTGGTGTCCGGACAGACTGAACTATATATGTCTCTCTTTCCACTATAAAAACCTAGGATAGATATGGCTATTTAATACCATTCTCTTTATCTATCGTATCATATGCACCAATTATTTTTCTCACTAATGGATGACGAACTATATCAGAATCATCAAAATATGTAAATCCAATTCCTTCAACATTATTAAGTATTTTTGTCGCTTGAATTAGCCCAGAGTGTTTATTCGCATCTAAATCTATCTGTGTAACATCGCCATTAATAATAGACTTAGAACCAATCCCTAAGCGAGTGAGAAACATTTTCATCTGCATAATTGTACTATTTTGCGCCTCATCAAGTATCATAAAAGCATTGTCTAGAGTACGGCCTCGCATATATGCCAGAGGAACAATCTCTATATTTTTATTTTCGATTAATAATGCCAACTTATTTTTTGGAAGCATTGCATCCAATGCATCATAAAGTGGTGATAAATAAGGATCCACTTTTTCTTTAAGATCCCCAGGGAGAAAACCTAAGTTTTCACCCGCTTCAACTGCTGGCCTACAAAGAATAATTCTTTCAACCTCTTTTTTTTCCAATGAAGAAAGAGCAAAAGCCATAGATAAAAATGTTTTTCCTGTCCCGGCAGGACCAATTCCAAATACTATATCATTATTGATCACGCTCTCTAAATATATTGATTGTCCTTTTGTCCTAGGGCCAATGGCACCTTTCTTTCCATAGTATATTACATTCGTAATATCTGAATTACTTTTTAAGTCAATTTCTCCTGACTTATAAAGTTTTATCAAATTGTCAACATCATCAGATAAAAGTTTACCCTTACTAGTGAAAGTACCTCTCATCTCGCCTAGGATAGCTGCAGCATGATTTATATCTGATTTTTTTCCTTTGATAGTTAACAATTCACCTCGCGCTGTGATGGAAACAGGCACACTAGACTCAATCAATTTTATGTGCCCATCACCTATTCCTAGAATATCAGCTAGTTCCATTGATTTTAGTTCTATAATTTTTTCCATATACTATATTATAATTGTAATATTTATCATTGAATTTACATATTGCGGATTACTAAAACTTAATAATGAAGAAATACTTTATACTTATTTACTGGATCTCCATAAGCCTACAAATTTTTTCCTCTTGGAAATGCTCAAACCAAAAAATAGAGCTTCAAACTGCCCAAGCGAAGAATATTGACTTTTTATTCGAACAAGCAAAACTTTATTGGGAGCAAAGAAGTGATTCTAATGCTGTAAAAAAAGTAAATTATATTTTAGGACTAGCCAATGAAGTAGAACATAATAGTTCCGATTTATTATATCTTTATAGCCGTTCTCTTTTTTTTCAAGGAATATTTTTGGAAGATGATAAAAATAAAAAAGATAGTTTATTTTTAAAAGGTGCTGGAATTGGAAAATATTCAGTTTTAAATGATAGTCAGTTTAAATCGATACTTAATGAAACAAAAGGAGACTCTAATTTTAAAATATTATCTGCATTATCCATTGCCCCGAAAGAATTGGTGCCAGGAATGTATTGGTGGGCCACAAATAAACTCTGGTATCTAAATAATAAACCGGCATTAGAAAGAGTAAATCATAGAGAACTACTAGAAATAATTATGCACAGGATTATTTCTCTGGAGCCAGATTATCTTTACGGTGGACCTTACCGATTTTTCGGAATTTTTTATAGTAGAATTCCTGGTGTCGAAATCACACAATCTAAAAACTATTTTGAAAAAGCTATTGGCTCTCACCCTAATTATTTTGGAAACAAGGTTCAAATGTCAGAATTCTATCATCAAAAAGCTGAAAATAGAAATCTATTTCATAATCAGCTTCAGTCAATTATTAATATTGATCTAACTATAAATCCAGAAATCATCCCAGAAAATATTTTTTATCAAAAAAGAGCAATGGATCTCTTAAATCAAGAAGAAACTTTATTTGAATAAATAAAAAGGAATGTTTATCTATGCGTAACAAACCAAGTATAAGAATTATTACTACCAGCTTTATAATGTTCTTTCTGCTTTTTAATCCACTATATCCTCAGTCAGGAAAATATCTAGAACAAGCAGTTATGGCAATGGAAGCAGGTCTATTTACAGAAGCACTAAAGCAATTAGATTTAGCTCGATTAGAAGAACCGAATAATGCAGAAGTATATAAATTAAAAGCCTTACTTCATGAAGCCATTAATGAAAATAACAAAGCAATCACTGCATGGAAAAATTGCATAAAAAATACTCAAAACAACGATCTGATTAATGAAGCAAAAATACACCTTAATAATCTTCAGGAATATTAATAGGATGAAATACTATTTGTTTATTGTTATAACAATGTTGTTCTCTAGCTGCTGGAATGCTCCAGCAATAAATACTAATTATGATTTTAGTAAAGTTAATAGTATCAGCTTACAAAAAGTGTTAGACTATTCAAATGAACCCGGTTCAGGTCAAATTATGGAAGATAATCTTTCATTTATGTTTATGAAACATGGTTATGACGTATCTCAAACCCAAGAAAGTGGAACCATAATTAAGTTAAATAATATAGCAGAAAATAATCTTGTGCTAAATTGTACCTTAACCGAGTTTACAGACCGTGAAACTATATTAGTTCCTTTTCGAATTGAAGATCGAGGAAGTATAGAAACAGTGATAACACAATCTACTGAAGCAGGTGAAAATAAAAATAATTCAAAGGCAACAACATCAACCACAACCACAACAGATGGTGGATCCATCCAAGAAAGTGGTAGAGTAGAATACACCCAAGCAAGGGTAGGGATAATAATAAAAATGACTGATGAAAGGTCAGGCTTATTGGTTTGGTCGCATTCTTATTGGTATAGTGGTATCGAACTTCCTAGAACTGCTCAGGTATGTGCAAAAAATGCAGTAGGACTTTTAAGTCAACTATTAGACAAAAATAAATAATTTTGTAATTATTTTTTTAGAGTTAGACCCAACTCATCTAGCTGTTCAGTTTCTACATGATTTGGACTATCATCCATTAAAGAGGTAGCTGATGTTGTCTTGGGAAATGCAATTACATCTCTGATGTTATTAGTACCAGCTAGTAGCATTACTAGTCTATCAAAGCCAAATGCAATGCCACCATGTGGCGGTGCGCCATATTGTAGAGCCTCTACTAAAAATCCAAATTTTTCTACAGCTTGCTGATGAGTTAGCCCTAATAAAGAAAATACTTTTTCCTGAATCTTAGGAGAGTGTATACGTATTGATCCTCCTGCAATCTCATGACCATTCATTGTTAAATCATAGCCACGGCTAAGTGCTTTAGCAGGTTCATTATCTAGTCTGCTAACATCTGAATCTCTTGGTGCGGTAAAAGGATGATGCATCGCTATATATCGATCCTGATCTTTATCATAGTCAAACATAGGAAATTCAGTAACCCAAATTGGTTTATAATCATTTTTATCAGTTAGTCCTTCTTTTTCAGCAACCAATACTCTTAGTCTTCCAAGTGTTTTATATACTATATCTTTCTTATCCCCTATCATCAATAAAATATCACCATCCATCATCTTAATATATTTAATTATCTCAACCTGCAATGGTTCCGCAAAAAACTTTGATATTCCTCCATTAAATTGACCGTTTTCATACTTAATCCAGGCTAAACCTTTTGCCTTATGTTTTTTAGCTTCATCTGTTAATTCATCAATAATCTTTCTAGAATATTTTGCACCTGTCTTAACGATAAAGCCAGAGACACATTCTACAGATCTGAAAGCATTAAAATCAGACTTATCCGTAAATGATTTAAGATTATGTAACTTCATATCATATCTAGTATCAGGCTTATCAGAACCATAGGTTTCCATAGCTTGTTGATAGGTAATTCTTGGGAACGGATTAGGTAGTTCTATTCCTTTTACAGATAAAAATATACTTCTGGTAAGATTTTCCATATTTGCAAAAATGTCTTCCTCATCAACAAATGACATTTCTATATCTATCTGGGTAAACTCTGGCTGACGATCTGCACGCAGGTCTTCATCACGAAAACATTTTACAATTTGAAAATAACGATCGTAACCTGAGATCATTAGTATCTGTTTATATATTTGAGGCGACTGGGGTAAGGCATAAAACTTCCCAGGGTGTAAACGACTTGGAACCAGATAGTCCCTTGCACCTTCAGGAGTTGATTTCATTAACACAGGGGTCTCTATTTCCAAAAAATTATTTTTTGACAAATAATCACGTGTTGCCTGATATGTATTGTGTCTTAAAATAATATTTTTTTGTAGTTCCTCAATTCTTAGCTCTAAATAACGATATTTTAATCGGAAATGTTCTTCTGCGCTATTTCGATCTGATAATACAAAAGGTAAGGGTGCCGCCTCATTGAGCATAATATAACCAGTGATAGCGATTTCTATCTCACCAGTATCCATGGCAGTGTTTATTGAAGAATCAGATCTGTTTTTTACGACCCCTTTTATAGAGATTACATCTTCAACAGAGAATTTTTTTATCTCTTCAAATTCATCATTGAATGAATTTTCATCAAACACTAACTGTGTCTTTCCGTATCTATCTCTAAGGTCAACAAAAACAATTTTCCCATGAAGTCGGATGGTATTGACCCAACCATTTAATTGAACTTTGCTACCTACGCTAGACTTATTCAGCTCTCCACAGGTGTGTGTACGTTTAAACATTATATTAATTTTATTAATAAAAAAACCGTCTCAATATTAAAAAGACGGTTTTTATTTTAAATGATATAAATAAATCTATTTTTTTGATACTCTTAAACGATTCATCGCCCTCGTTAGAGAAGCCTCAAGCCTAATATTATCAATCTTTTCCTGGGGATTATTTTTTCTATCTTTTGCTCTTTCTAAAGCTTCTGCAGCGCGTTTTACATCAATTTCATTAGATTTTTCTATCGATTCTAATAATAGTTCAACTTTTGTTGAACCAATCTCAGCAAAACCTCCACTGGTCGCATACCAGTCTACAGTATCATCTGTTTTAATCTTTATTTCACCTACATCTAAAGCAATAACACCTTCTCGATGCTTTTTCATTATACCGAAAGATCCATCTAGCCCAGGGCATCTGATATAACTTACGTTTTCCTGATTTAAAACCTTAATGGGTGTAACGATTTCTACGGAAAAGGTGCTCACTATGCGGCAGCCTTTTTATCCTTGTCAATTGCTTCATCAATGGTACCAACATATGCAAAAGAATTCTCGGCTAATTCATCTACATCACCGTTTAAGATCGCTTCAAAACCAGAAACAGTATCCTCAAGACTTACATATCTTCCTTCAAAACCCGTAAACTGCTCAGCTACGAAAAATGGTTGAGACATAAACTTTTGCATTTTTCTCGCTCGCGACACTGTTAGTTTATCATCATCTGACAATTCATCCATACCCAAAATAGCAATAATATCTTGTAGGTCTTTATATTGTTGTAATACCTCTTGTACTTTTTGGGAAGTGTCATAATGTCTGTCTCCAATAATCCTAGGATCTAATATTCTAGATGTTGATGCAAGCGGGTCAACAGCTGGATAAATTCCCAACTCCGCAATCTTTCTTTCTAAAACAGAAGTTGCATCTAAATGCGCAAAAGCTGTAGCCGGAGCAGGATCAGTCAAGTCATCTGCCGGAACATACACAGCTTGAACAGATGTAATCGACCCACTCTTAGTAGATGTTATTCTTTCTTGCAAATCTCCCATCTCTGTACTAAGAGTTGGCTGATATCCAACTGCAGAAGGCATACGACCTAACAATGCTGAAACCTCGGATCCGGCTTGAGTAAAACGAAAGATGTTATCTATAAACAATAATACATCTCTCCCCTCATCATCTCTAAAATATTCTGCCATTGCAAGACCACTAAGTGCAACTCGAAGTCTAGCTCCTGGCGGTTCATTCATTTGCCCAAAAACCATCGTGGTTTTTTTGATAACGCCAGACTCCGTCATTTCATTATATAAGTCATTTCCTTCTCTAGTCCTCTCTCCAACACCGGCGAAAACAGAATATCCACCATGCTCTGTAGCAATATTTCTAATCAGCTCTTGTATTAATACAGTTTTTCCTACTCCTGCACCTCCGAATAAACCAGTTTTTCCACCTTTTGTATACGGCTCCATTAGATCCACAACTTTTATTCCAGTAACAAGAATTTCCGTAGAAGTGGCAAGGTCTTCATGCTTTGGGGCCGAACGGTGGATAGGATTTACTTTATCCGTTTTAACGTCACCTTTATTATCAATTGTATTCCCCAAAACATCAAAAAGTCTACCTAAAGTCTCAGGGCCTACAGGTACAGAGATTGGAATTCCACTGTCTATCACATCAGTTCCCCTAACCAATCCATCAGTAGAGTCCATAGCCACAGTACGAACGGAAGAATCACCCAAGTGCTGAGCAACCTCTAACACTAAAGTGTTATCGTTACCTCGTTCAACAGTTAAGGCATTATAAATATCAGGTAAGTGTCCTTGTTCAAACACAACATCAACAACCGCTCCCATTACCTGCGAAATTTTTCCTTTTTCTGACATAAAATTATTCCTTATTTATGTTTATTCTTTTAAAGCCTCAGCACCACTAACGATTTCAAGCATCTCAGTTGTAATCGCTGCCTGACGAGCTTTGTTAAATTCTAGAGTTAAACTTTTTATCATATCCTTAGCATTTGTTGTAGCGTTCTCCATTGCCATCATCCTAGCAGCCTGTTCACTCGCATAAGACTCAAGAAGATATTTCCAGATTTGAATATTTAGGTGTCTAGGAACCAGAGAGCTAACCAGCTTTTCTTTAGATGGTTCATAAAGCCTGTCTTTGACCTTTATCTCTTTTTCATTATACATAAGAGGCAGTAAAACCTCAGATTTTATTTCTTGATGAGCAAGGTTAATAAAATAATTATACACCACATGTATCTCATCTACCTTGCCGCTAATAAAATGATCAATAATACTCCTACCAATCATCATTGCACTATCATAGTCTAGCTCATTCCAGAAATCTATATGACTCTCAATGATATTGTAATCTCTTCGCTTAAAATAATCTCTAGACTTTTTTCCTATACAAAATAAATCAACATTTTCTTTTCCGAATTGATCAATCTCTTGCTGTGCAATTTTTGTTATATTCGTATTAAACGCACCAGCGAGTCCTCTGTCTGCACTTACAACCACATATGCTTTACGCTTTATATCACGTACCTCTAATAGATCTAACATATCCCTGTCAATATCAGGCAATAAATGATGAATCACTTCTTCAAGAGCAAATGCGTAAGGCCTTCCCTGCTCCATTCTTTCCTGCGCTCGACGAATCTTTGCTGCGGCAACCATTTTCATTGCGCTGGTCACTTTCTGAATACTTTTTACAGATTTAATTCGATCTCTTATATCTTTAAGACTTGCCACAGACTAATCCGCAAAACTATTTTTGAAATCAGAGATTGCCTTATCCAGGGTATCACTATTTTCATCGCTGATGATACCTTCATCTTTTATGGCTTTTAGCTGGTCCGAAGCATTCGCATCAAGGTATTCAAAAAGACCAGCCTCAAAATCAGCGACTTTTTCTACATCTATATCATCTAGATATCCTTTAGAAGCAGCAAAGATTATTGCTACTTGTTTTTCTACAGCCATTGGAACATATTGATTTTGCTTCAGTATCTCAACCATCCTCTCTCCACGGGTCAATTGTTCAAGTGTAGACTTGTCAAGATCTGATCCAAACTTGGCAAAAGCCTCTAGCTCTCGGTATTGAGCTAAGTCCAGCCTTAGTGTACCAGCAACTTTTTTCATTGCCTTGAGCTGTGCATTACCACCCACACGAGAGACAGAGAGTCCGACATCAATCGCTGGTCTAATACCTGAATTAAATAGATTTGTTTCAAGATAAATCTGGCCATCTGTAATTGAAATCACATTAGTAGGTATATACGCTGAGACATCACCCTCTTGTGTTTCAATTACTGGTAAAGCAGTCAATGACCCACCACCATGATCCTCAGATAATTTAGAAGCTCTTTCAAGTAAGCGGCTGTGTAAATAAAATACGTCACCAGGAAAAGCCTCACGCCCAGGTGGTCTTCGAAGCACAAGAGACATCTGACGATAGGCCACGGCTTGTTTGGATAGATCATCATATACAATCAAAGAATGTTGTCCATTATCCCTGAAAAATTCTCCCATAGCACAACCGGCATATGGTGCAATATACTGTATTGGTGCAGGATCAGATGCGTTGGCAGCGACAACAATTGTATATTCCATTGCACCCTGTGATTCTAACTCTGAAACCAAACTAGCAACAGTAGATGCTTTTTGTCCTATGGCCACATAAACACAATAGACAGGAGCATCTGTTTCATGAGTATATTTTTGGTTTATGATAGCATCAATCGCCACAGCAGTTTTTCCAGTTTGACGATCGCCAATAATTAGTTCTCGTTGCCCTCTACCAATTGGAACCATACTATCAATTGCTTTAATTCCAGTCTGTAGAGGCTTCTTCACAGGACTACGAGCCATTACGCCTAGCGCTTTTCGTTCAATTGGAAGTGTACTAGAACTGTTAATCGGGCCCTTACCATCTAATGGTTGACCTAAGGGGTTAACCACCCTACCAAGCATTTCTTTTCCTACAGGAACCTCAACCACGCGACCAGTTCTCTTGGCAATATCTCCTTCTTTAATTAGTCTAGTCTCGCCAAATAAAACCAGGCCGATATTATCCTCTTCTAGATTTAGTGCCATTCCAAAAACTTCATTTGGCAACTCAACTAGCTCAGAACTCATTACATTTTCAAGGCCTGATGCTCTTGCGACGCCATCACCTACTTCGATTATTTCACCAACCTCGGAAATATCAATGGCGCTATCATATTTTTCTAATTGTTCTTTCAGCAGTGCTGTTATTTGATCAGTTTTTATTTCCATAATATCCTAACTCATGTTTTCATTAAACCTAACTTAATGTTATTGATTTGACTTTTTATTGACGCATCTAAATAAGTATTCTCGATCCTTAGTTTTACACCACCAATAAGTGATCTATCAATCTCAATAGAAAGGTCTGTATCTTTGCTTAATATTTGGTCTAATTTATCTTTCATCATTGAAGCATCTGATTTATCCATCTCACTACTTACAATAGCATGAACAGATATTTTGTTTTTAACCTTCTTATATTGCTCAAAATAATATTTTTTTATCAGGCTGATAGTTTTACTTGTCTGCAATCCACTTAGATATGATGCTATACCTAATACTAGGCTATGTACTGATGTGCCTAAAACCTTAACTAACACTGTCAGTTTCTGTTCTTGAGATAGTCGCTTTGACTGAACAAAACTTTTGAGATCAATATTCGATCTGACAAGATCATCAAACAATGAAATTGAATCCCGAACTTCATCTAAAGCGTTCGCATTATTAGCACACTCAAATAGAACACTGGAAAGTTGTTTTGCCGATTTATTATGCTTCATAGCTGTCTAGTTTATTTAATGAATCTTCAATAATTGACTCGTTATCATCTTTTGATATATTCTTCTCTAATATCTTTTCTGCCACATTAATAGATAGATCGACGACTTCTTGACGAATTTCTAACAATGCTTTGTCTTTCTCAACACTGATCTGATTTTTTGCTTTTAATAATTGTTCATCAGCCTCTTGCTTTGCCTTCGATACAATATCCTCTTTTAAGTTTTCTGCAGCAGATTTAGCATCAGCGACAATAGTTTGTGCCTCCGTCCTAGCTTTTGATAGAATGTCCTCAGACTGCTGGTTTATTCCTTCGAGCTTCTGCCTAGCTTTTTCAGCAGACAATAGTGAGTCCTCTATCTTTTTTTGTCTTTCATCAAGCATTGCCAACAATGGCTTCCATGCAAATTTTGCAAGAGCCATTAAAAGCAACAGAAAGGTCAGAATGGTCCAAATAAATAGACCAGGGTCTAACTTTACAAGAGGGTTTTGTTCTGATGAGGTTCCATGAGTACCTGTTGACTCATGGAGAACCTCATCACCTGGGATACTCCAATAATGATCCATGATATACTATGTACTATAGAATAAGCATCAAAAAGATGAATACCTCAGCAAGGATTGCCACACCTTCCAGAAGAAAGAGCGGGAGCTGAATTGCACCACTAATTTTATCAGCAGCCTCAGGCTGTCTAGCGATACCTTCTGCCGCTGCTGCTGCAAATTTTCCAATACCTAAAGCAGCACCGATTACAGTTAAACCTAATCCTACTGGGACTAATATAGTTGCATCCATTATATACTTCCTTTTTTATTTTAGTTAATGATGTACGTTAATTGCCATCCCGACAAACACAGCCGTTAATAAAGTAAAAACATACGCCTGCACGAGGATAACAATAATCTCTAAACCCGATATTGCTACGGACATTGGAATAGAGATAATTGCTACTCCGATTCCTGCCGCTGCACTATGAAACATTTCTCCGATAATTGCCATTAATGATAATAATGCCAATATAGCAATGTGCCCTCCAGTCATATTAGCCGCCAAACGCATAGTAAGCGCAAATGGCTTGACCAATAACCCCATGATTTCGATGGGAATTAAAATAAGATAGATTGGCCAGGCTAGACCATGAGGGACAAGATTTTTCCAATGCTTAATAAACCCATGCTCTCTTACGCCTGCTACTATTATGGCAAAAAATGTAATTGTAGCCAGGCCTGCTGTAACATTAAAGTTTCCAGTTGCAGTAACCCCTCCATGCAGTAAATGATTAATAAAAGAATCTGGACTCGTTTGAAAAATAAATCTGTCGATAAGCCCAATAAGATCAAATATGGGTATCATACCTATACCATTTGCAAAAAGTATAAAAAAGAAGAAAGTGAGAAATAGCGGTGTCCATGTCATTACCCATTTGGGACCAACATTAGGTCCAGAGATAGCATCACGAATAAATTCAACAATATATTCAATCATTATTGTCCAACGAGACTTTTCTTTGCCATTACTTTTCACATATTTTTGGATAGGGTAGATCACGGCAGTAGCAACAATGATTGCAACGACCCAAAGCATAAAAACATGTTTTGTAATGGAAAAATCTATGCCAAACAATTTTGGTACATGTACAATTGGATGAGAAATATCTGAATTTGATACATGATGTATAATATTAGGTCCAACTTGTTCTAAAACAGTTAGTCCACTATTTTCTATACTGGAAGCAATCATTAGACGTTTAAGCTAATTAAGTATTACCTACCCTGAATTTTCTTCAAAACTATTGCCTCCATCATATGAAGACCTATAAATGAGACTGTGAAGCTACACATAAATGGAATCGGTTTAAAAGAATAAACAGTGAAAATTGTTATAATAAATACCCCATAAAATATAAATTTAATTGCAAAACCTCTAACAAGCATTTTATTAAACCTGATTGCCCTGCTATTAGAATATTTTATCATAAAAAATATTGTTATAAAACCAACCAAAACTGGGCCTACTAGCCCCAAAAATATTTCGTTAATCATGCTATCAAAAAACCTTGAAAAAATTCCGGCTATACCAATTAAAAGTATAACCGTATATGTGTATAACATCATTTCTTTTGAGCGTTTATTATCTTTAATAATTGATAAAAACCTAAAAACATTCCAAAAAACAAACATAATAGAAATATTATTGGAAAGGTATCCAAATTTTTATCCAAATAATATCCTAGCCCTGATAATAAAATAATTGAAAAGAATAATGAGTATGATGCTGACATAATTGGCGCAGCTTTAATAAGAATTTTTTGGAAATAGTATAAATAACTTTCATCGGAATTCTTATTATCGTAATTCAATGATCTAGGTGTTCACATTTTCTGCGTTAATGCTTCCAACTAAATCGCATTGACCTTCAAACTGTGCACCGTCTTCAATATGCAGCTTTCTATAACTAATATCTCCCTTTAAAACACAATTTTTCCGCAAAATAACTTGACCCTCAGATTTAATATCACCAATGACAGTGCCCCCAATCCGAACGCTAAAACCTTCTACGTTACCCTGCACTAATCCATTTTTTGCTACTCGGACAGGACCTTTAGTAATTACATCCCCGTATATTTTACCATATATAATTAAGCCCTGTGTAAGCCTAATCGGACCATTAACTGTTGCATCGGGACCAATCATAGTATGAACATTTTTATAATTTGATTTATCCATTATTATTTGAAGTTAGGTCTGTTTGATTATATTCAGGAAAATATATTAGTGGATTAATTGACTTATTGTCTTTCCAAATTTCAAAATGTAAATGAGGCCCGGATGAAATACCCGTATCCCCAACTAGTCCAATTACTTCACCTTTCTTTATCATATCTAATTGAAATCTTAGATTTTGTTGATTGTGCCCATAATGAGTGAAATACCCATCTCCATGGTGTATTATAATTAGATTTCCCATCTCATAGGTCCATCCAGAAAATACAACTAACCCTGAGGCAGAAGCTTTAATTGGTGTGCCTTGTTTTGCAACAATATCAATTCCTCCATGCCTATTATCGGTTATAGAGAATTTGTTTTCCATACGCTGGCTTATATAACCCTGAATTGGAGCAACAGAAGGTATATTATCAGTGAAAGAGATAGAATTCTCATCTGGTATTAGCATTAAAACGCTATCCATTATCTCAGGCGTATCAACAAAGTTTAATTCTACTCCCAGTGAATTTCTAACAAATTGATTCATTTGTTTTATTCGTTTAAGATTTTCACTTAGCTCGATAACTTTTAAACGCTCTTGTGCAAGTATACTATATTTTTTCTTTAAATCATCATATTTAGATATACCAGGAATTAACTTTATTGATATAATAATAAACACAATCAAAATAATCGATATAGATAGAATAAAATATTTCAAAAAATTTTTACTAATATTATATGACTTAGTCCCAGAATCATCATCTGGTATTATTAATAAAGTAAATTTTTTATTCATTAGTATTTACAAAGATTGTAATAAATCAATTATCCTCTCAAGATCGTCATCTGAAAAATATATAATTTCTATTGAGCCACCTATTTGTGCTGGTTTTAGCTTAACCTTTGTTCCAAATATTTCTATTAACTGATTTTCTATCGCCCGAATCGGAGCCTTTGGAACAATTACACTCTTTATTTTTTTCTTTTTAGGCTTTGGCTTTACAAGTGACTCTGCTGCTCTAACACTAAGTGATTCATTAACAATTTTTTTCCACAAATTTTTCATGGCTGCTATTGATTTTTTCTGCAAAATTGCTCTTCCATGCCCAGCGGTAATTTCTCCACTTCTAATACTTTTTCTGATTTCAGGGGGTAATTTAAGTAACCGTAATGCATTAGATATTGTGGTGCGCTTTTTCCCTATAGTTTTAGCTATACCATCGTGTGATAAACTGTATTTACTATTTAAAACAGCATATCCTTCGGCCTCTTCAATTGGATTTAAATCTTCCCTCTGAATATTTTCTATTAGTGCTACTTCCATCATTTCTGCTTCATCGCCAATATTTAGTATATAAGCAGGAATTGATTTCAATTTTGCTTTCTTTGCAGCACGCCACCTTCTTTCTCCAGCAATTATCTCGTAACCTTTATTTGACTCCCTAACTGTAATCGGTGTAATTACACCTTTTTCTTTAATTGATTTACTTAGTTCATCTAACGAAGTATTATTAAAGTCGCGCCTAGGCTGATCGGGGTTTGGCTTGATGTCTGACAAATTTATATAACTCACTCCTGGCGAATTAGGTTTTTTTGATTTATCATTTAGTTCGGAATTGATAAGAGCCTCAATCCCACGTCCTAATCTTTTAGATGACACGCTGTAAAATCTCCTCTGTTAAACTTAAATAATTTTTTGCGCCATTCGAATTGGCATCATAAAGTAGGGCTGGTTTACCAAAACTTGGTGCCTCACTTAATTTCACATTTCGATATATCAATGTTTTAAATAATTTATCCTTAAAATAGCTTTTTACTTCCTGAACAACTTGTTTTGACAAATTTAATCTACTATCATACATCGTCATTAATACACCTCCTATAATTAGTTTTTTGTTAAGATGCCTCTGAACTAATCTAAAAGTATTCAACAACTGGCTGAGACCTTCTAAAGCATAATATTCACACTGGATTGGGATGATAATGGCGTGAGAAGAGGTTAGTGCGTTAATTGTTAATAGACCAAGTGAAGGAGGACAATCAAGTATTATGACATCATATTTTCGTATAACTTTTTTAAGTGCGGTTTTTAGTTGATACTCTCGAGCCATAATATTGACTAATTCTACTTCTGCTCCTACTAAATCATTTGTTGATGCGATTACATCAAGATGAGGAAAAGTTGTCTCTGCTATTGCCTCTTTAATATCAATATCCCCAATGATGACATCATAGATATTTTTTTTTGTGATTTTTATCAAATCAGATAAACCAGTAGTAGCATTCGCTTGTGGATCTAGATCAATTATAAGTGTTTTTAATTCTGAGACCGCTAAACTTAATCCTACATTAACAGCAGATGTAGTTTTGCCAACACCTCCTTTTTGATTTATAAATGCTAAAACTTTTCCCATAACAAATAATAAGGTTCAAAATTAATCCTTATTCGTTATCAAATTAAGAACTATCAATCTCGAAAAGATAATTTATTTTTCCGCAATTACTTTAATTACAATTTTTTAAAGCATTCATTATTATATTTTTTTTATAAAACTGCAAAACAAATTGTTATTAAAAGGAAAATATTTGTTAATTATGTTATGTTGCTACAACAACTGTCCAAAGCTAAATTTCCGCTCTTTATTTAAACATAAATAAAAAATATAACGAAAAATGCAAAATAGTCTGACACCTAGGTATTTGGTCATTCTAGTCATACTAGGCTGGTCAATGTTCTCTTTATGGCCGACGATACAATATCAGAGCCTAACAGATGATGAAAAAGAGGATCTTAGAGAGGAGGGAACGCTAGATCAAATAGAATCACAGGTCATTCGTCAAGGTCTAGATCTGAAAGGTGGAATGTATATTGAACTAGAAGCAGATATTCCAACATTAGTAAAAAATCTTGCTTCAAATCGAAATGAAAAATTTGATAAAGTATTAAATGCTTCTGTCAAAAAATTTAAAGCAGATCAAAGTTTAGACTTTTTTAACATACTTCGTAATGAGATTGAAGAGAAAAGACTTAAAATCGTTCGTTATTTCCATGAATATGGATCGAATCTGGATGATATCATTTTAGCTCTAGAAGAAGAAACAGAAGACGCTATAAACCGAGTTTTAGAAATACTTCAAAATAGAATAGATCAGTTTGGTGTTTCTGAGCCAACTATACAAAAGAAAGGAAAATATCGTATTCTTGTCGAACTAGCAGGTATTCAAGATTCTGACAGAGCGAGGTCTCTCCTACAAAGCACAGCCTTATTAGAATTTTATTTAGTAAAAAATAGCGCTGTTACCAATGAAATTATAATTCAGCTAGATAATATATTAAAAAGATCAGTTAGTGATGAAGATCTTGCAGACATAAGTGCAAACACTAATAATGCATTGGATATTAAAGAAACAAATGAAAAAACAGATAGCGAGGTCACAACTATTGATGAGATCTTTGGTGAAACAGAAAGTATTGGTGAGGATAGCGCCATTCATGAATCAGACCTACTATTAGAATCACCTCTTCAATCTCTCATTGAATTTGTTCAAGGAGATATGGCAGTAAATATTAAGAACATGTACTCATTAAATAAGTTGCTATCTAAAGAAGAGGTCAAACTAAAACTCAAGTCTTCATCGGGGCAGTTCCTATTTAGTAATGATTCAGAAACATTAGCAGGTTCAGGACAATATTATCGTTTATACTATATAGAAGATAAACCTGAATTAACTGGTGGTGTAGTTGAAAAAGCTAAAGCAAACCTTGGGAGCCTAGGCGGTGGTAATGCAGGCTTGCCGGTAGTATCGCTGGATATGAATAGTGAGGGCTCTAAGACATGGTCAAGAGTAACAGGAGCGAATATAGGAGAAAGAATTGCTATTGTTTTGGATGGAAAAGTTCACATGGCCCCAAATATTAGGGAAAAAATCCCTGGAGGGAGTACCCAGATTGAAGGATTTGCAGATATGAACGAGGCAAAGGATATTGCAATAATATTAAGAGCTGGTGCGCTTCCAGCTCCTGTAGAGATAATTGAAGAAAGAGTCGTCGGCCCAAGCTTAGGCGCTGATTCTATCTCCAAAGGTCAGAAATCTATCCTTATCGGTCTAGCTATTGTATTCGTATTTATGCTTGTTTACTATAGATCTTCTGGCTTCATTGCTAATTTTGCTTTGGTATGGAATATTATATTAATTCTAGCTGTCTTAGCTTCTTTAGGCGCGACCTTAACGCTTCCTGGGATTGCTGGACTTATACTGACTGTTGGAATGTGTATAGACTCTAACGTCATTATCTTTGAAAGAATAAGAGAAGAATTAAGAAAAGGGAAAACACCAAAGTCTGCTATCGAAGCAGGATACAACA
>CAJWMI010000030.1 GCA_913043185.1 uncultured Fidelibacterota bacterium
AATATTTTTTATAAATAAATTTTACTAGTAGGGACCATAGAGTTCCATCAGTCGTTTGGTCAGTGTTTCTTTTGTATGTCTCAATGTTTCTGTGTTCTCCATGATCGCCTCAAAAGCCTGGTGAATCTCCTGAGTATTTTCAACAATCATTACTTTATTATCGGATATATCATCCTCAAAATTGGATAACTGCTGGACAGTGTTTCTGATAATGTCTTCTCTTTCCTCTAGTTTTTTTCGAAATAGCTCAATCCGCTGATCAATCTCAGCGGACAGCTCATCATAGCTACTATAAATAAGATCATTATTTTCTGAAATTAGCTCCTGGGCCTCATAGATGTCGTTCTCTCTGCTTATGGTACGTATTTCATTCTCACGAAGCCTGTTTAAGATTTCTTCGTTTTGTTTTCTGTCTTTGTCATCAACACTCTGGATTGAATACTGGACATTATTCTTATCATATGAGGCTACTTTACCGCCGCCGCCGCCAACGCTGCCAATATATGTGGTAATTTTTCCTTCTTGGTCATAGGTAGTGATAAACCCACCGTTTTCATTATCAACAACCCTGATCGAGTTGACAACAATATCACCAAGGTTATTGGTTTGCGATGCTGTGAACATTACAAAACTGATTGAAAGACAGGTAGCACTAATGAATCCTGAAAAATATTGCTTCATTTTTCTCTCCTTTTACTAGTATAGTTTTTTTATATAGTCAAAGTATTGACGATTAATTTTCTAATATTTTGACGAAAATTAATGCTTAGGCTAGACAGATTCTAGAGAATACATTTTGGATGAGACACTGCTAAATAGAGCATTCTCAAACTCTGAATTGTCAACATAGGATTTTCCAAAAACCGATTCCCACACAGACCGCTCTTCCATACAAAGGTAAAAAAAGACTTTATCATGCCAAGAAGAAAACTGATTTAATACATGACCAAAGATTTCCTTCTTTATTTCTTTAGTGTAAGAAGATTTTCCAACTGCATCTGCCATTGGAATCTGCAATACCTTACTGGATAGTCCTGTGGACCGTAATTTTTTTATTGCAGGCTTAATAAATGTCAACGTTCCCATAGAGATCATGGCAACCTCACATGGGTCAAACATAGAGACCACTTTTTGAATAATATTTGCATAATCCAGTTCATATCCCTCGTAATAAACGATAGGATGGAAGTGAAAGCCAACCAAAACTCCTTTATCAGAAAGTTTTCGAGCCGAAGAAACTCTCTCATCAAAACTTGCAGTGCCGTGCTCTTCATTGTCAATAAACAACTGAGGATTTAATGACCAGCTGACAAAAACATTATCCGGAACATTTGATATCAGTAGATGATTTATGTTGTTTGATTTTGTCTTAAACTCGAGAATAATATTAGGATTATTTCGAGCAAAATTTAGCTGCGCATCTAAGACTCCCTCACGATTACCAATCGCTAATGAGTCAGATGATTGACCAGACCCAATGTGGTATTTTTTATTCGGGTCGAGTGGTATTTTTTCGAGTTTTTCTGCAAGATTTTTATCGACCGATATTTTACCATCTGTGTAAAAGGTTTGTATGCTACAGTAACTACAGCCCAGACTACAGCCTTGGACAGCATCGATGGTCATAAGATTACAGCAAACAGTTTTCTCAGAAGCAACAGGGCACATTCCGAATACCTCATTCTTGCGATCGCTGAGTGTAACCTTTCTTGGTTTTGGTCTTGATTTTATTCGATCACCTGTAGGCTCATACTTAATCTTTGCACTCTTTAGACTATTCCACTCTCGCTTTACCGCACTTAGGACCGCTCTCTTGTCTGCTTTATGACCAAGACTCTGTTCGATTGCGCTTACACATTCGATAATATTTTTCTCTTTCCACATACTAAAATCGGCTGAGATTATCACTAACTGCCTCAGCTCTTGGTAAGAAAAATTATATTTTAAACCAAGGGCCATTAAATCGTCTTTGTTTTGCAGCGTTAAGCTGGAGTATATATTATCATTTTTTAATAGATTAATTCTTTTATTTAAAGATTTAGTTATTTTCATTTAAACAATTACTTTAATTATTTAGCCATTACCTTTGTTTCAAGAATCGGAAGATCATTTGGCTCGCTTAATACCTGTACAATCTTTGTGTCTTTAATGATCGTGCCATATCCATCTGTGAGCGTTATTTCAAACTTGTATACGCCAGGGCCAGCATTAAAGGCCACTCTCGGGGAGCTAGGATTAGGCTCAAGGTATACAGTTTTCCCATCAACCTGCTTCCACTCAAACGAAAGCTTGTCAGCCTTATTCGGATCGTATGATCCTCCAGCATCCAGTATGATGGTTGCTGTATTTGTTTCAGGTCTCCCGTCATGCTTTACCATCACTTTAAATATTTTATCTTCAAGCTCATTGGCTTTCTTCGCGTCTAGTTTTTTTTGCTTAAGTTGAGCAACTTTCTGTTCTTTTTTAGCTAATTTTTCTTGTTCCCAGATCTTCTCAAGCTCAATAAGTCCGAGCAAAACAGCGACACACAAAATTAGGAATAAGACTGCTGTTCTATCATTCATATGATTTCTCCATGTCTGATTTCATCTAATAATTTACAACAATAATTTAAATCAAAAGAGCCTCAGACTTTTTAGTTGAAAATTATCTCACAAATAATTTATCTATGTCAGCTATGTGCTTCAGAAATACACAGCCGGCCCTCATACCATATGCAGGCTTAGCCGCTGGAACACCAGAGCTCCATGATACAATACCGATCAGCCATAAAATATATTTTAATTTATTCATAAATAGTTTTAGTATAGCTCAATATCGCTAGTCATAACACACTGTCTGAAAACTACAGTAGCTACATGGATAGGTTTCTCTGTCTTCACTGGCCAATGGAAATAAATCTATTTCAGTTTTATTATTTTCCTCATCCGTCAATAACTCTTTCATGCTTTCTATACTCTCCTGGATAAACTCATTGGCAGAACTAATTAACCTGTCAGTCGGCTTTACTTTTACAGGAATCTGTTGATTTAGATAAACATCAAACAGGCGAATCCGTTTAAGATCTATGTCCCACTTTTGCTTAGCATAAATAGCATAGACAGCAAGCTGTACTTCATTCTCTTTAACAACTTTCCCAGTTTTCCAATCGTAGATGTAAACACGCTCGCCGTGTCTTATAGCAAAATCGAGCTTAACCCATAGCTTTGCCCCGTGCAATTCAAACGAGTCTAGGTCTTCGATGGCTAGCCACTGGCTGTCAGACATTGTCTGAATAAACCGATATGAGTCAGAAGCAAAAAACCCATCAATACTATTCAACATCAGGTCTCTGATTGCCAGAAGATCTTCGTCAGAAGGTTTTTGATCATAGTAGTGCTCGAATAAATTGGTCTTCCACTTAGGGCTCTCCCTCCAGTCTTTATTTTTTGATTGGGCCCAGGAAAGTTTAAAATTTTTAATTACATTTTCCTTTGACCTTTCTCGATCAGCTCTTCTACCATATCGCAATGTTTTTAGTGTTCTTTCTACCTCATCATGTACAATAGAACCGGCCAGCATTGGCAAAGATGTCATGTTCTTTAACATATATAGCTTTTGATTTAACTCTTCAGCATCCTTGTTCCACCCTCCCCAGCTTCCATAGTAAGAATAATAGTATTTACGCTTACAAGTGTTAAACGTACTGTGCCTGGAAAAGCTCCAGCTAAATTCATTTTCTAATTGTTTCTTATTTGCCATGCTCTAACTGATACTATTAACCATGTTTATTATATCATCTTTCATGTATGGTAATGAGTAGCTCTGGACACCATCATCTTTTAAGTGGGCCACTAACTGCCTGGTGACATTAATATTATAATATTCCTCTAAAATATATCTATATAGTGATAGCTGCAGCGCATAATGATTGTAGTTACAGTCTTCGATTTTGCTGGTTTCTTTTTTTATTCCCTTTTTACCTTTGAAAGAGTTCATATCTATTCTTTTAGAAGTTTTCCAATCAATTAAAACATACTCTTCTGTGTTTTTATTCATCATTAAAATATCTATTGTCCCGGCAATGCCAAGCTCTTTAGTGTATACGATAACCTCTGAAAAAGTATCGATATTAGGCCTTGAGACATACCCTCCAATCCATTTGGTTGCTGCAATAGATTTTACATCTTTTGGTTTCATTCCCTCTTTAATCCAGTTTTCAATCTCCAAATGCACGTCCGTACCATACTTTCTTGCTATCTGCCATTTTTGAATTAGTGATTCCGGTGTCTCTCCAAAATATTTCGGAACATTATTGACAAGATGATTAGAAACCTTTACATCGTCAAACGGCTCGAAAAAACTATTCACAAATGTGGTCACACTTGTGAATATAATGTCCGGATGATCTTTTAATTTATATTCATGCTTCTCATGATCAAGCTTGATATCATTATTATTAATTTTGTTCATTATTATATCAGTCTAGGAGCTTTTACCGGACTTATACCATCCCCTATTACCAAACCTGTCATAGAGAAATACCGAACCGTTTCCACTATTATTTGTCCCATACTTTCCGGTTATCTTTCCGTCCTGGTTAAAGGTTGTTAGAGAGCGTACAAGGTGCAAGCTCTCGCGGCCCTCATTATCAAATATAGTTAGCTTTCCGTTTCCGCCATCGACAGAGCCTATTAGTGCTGTCTGCTTTGAACTATTGTTAAAGGTAGATAGCATACCGTTACCGTTACTGTTCTCACCAACAATTGCGGTTTTATTGTCATACTCATTGTAGGTATCAAGATAGCCACCCTTTTTTATACTAATATTCCCCCGGCCCTGGTTGTCAGAGAGAATAGTAATAACCTCTTCACCACTTTGATTGAAAATTTTAATCTTTCCGTCTTTGATAGATAGAATACTTTCGCCATCATTATCCAATAGTTTAAATGACCCACCGAGTCCATTTTTATCAACCAGCGTAATAGAATTAGCAACAATGTCATTAAAGTGCTGTGTTCCGCCATATTGGAATCCCATAAAAATAAAAAAAGATATGAAAATAACACCGGAGGTGATCAAACCTGTAAAATATTGAAACATAATAAACCTCTGCTACTAGTTATTGATTTTTACGATATAACACTATATACTAAAAACTATTAGAATACTTACATTTTCTTTACATCGTCATATGAATATTTATTGCCACTATCTTGAGCGCGTTTTTCATTTCTTTCTAGCACTATCTTATAACCATCAACACTGTCTATCTCTCTTATTCCATCAATATGCATTTTCTTTTTTTTGTACTCATGAATTTCTTTCGCCTTCTTCTTGGCTTCTTTTACACCCTCTGCCACAATAAAATAATTCGTGTGTGACTCATAAAAACCGCCCGAAACATTTTCATCATAAAAACCTGCATGCACTAAAAACAATTTCATACTGATCTCCTAATCATACATATAATAATAGTTATAAAAAGCCTGTCTAAATCTAATCTCTGGCATTGAAAAAAAACCCCTGCAAAGCAGGGTTTTTGATATATATAGTAGATGACAAATAAAAATCAAGAAAGAATAATAGAGGCTACAATAAGAACAACAATGATAATCTGCACATAGGCCTCATTACCAAATATTTTCTCAGGGTCAAGATCGGATAAATTGATAGAGCCTCCACCACGCGTGGATGAAGAGTAAATGTTACTATCATTTTCTATATCAACATCTTTCATAATTCTATCCATGTATGACTCTTTTGGAGACTCGCCATAAATATTTCCTCCTGAGTCCCCCTCTAGGCTCATAAAATAATAGTAAACAAATAATAGTGGGGAATTTGCTAATAGAACCCACCATCCGCTCCTGCCGGTGTCATGTAACCTTCTTATACCAACCCCTACTGCAGGTATAACCGTTAATAAAATATATATAATAAAAAGAGGCCAGACCCTTAACAACAATAATAGAAATATGATAATCAAATGAACAAGCGTGAACATCCAAAACTCGGTGCGCCTCGCTCTTCCATTAAAGTTTA
Source organism: uncultured Fidelibacterota bacterium (assembly GCA_913043185.1). Next base: position 6,025 of record CAJWMI010000030.1, read on the forward strand.
AATAATTATTTATCATAACATCAATATACCATTTCATAGTTAAACCTCATTCACTACTATATTATTAAAACACAGGTTCGAAAAATAAATTCATATTATGTATTTTCCCAATTATCGAATATTATTTTTTCAATACCGCACTCACATACATCATTGTACCATTCACAAATGAGTTATATATATCCGTACCCTTGATCCCCGCATATGTCTTGAACAGACCACGAATAAGAAAAGGAACGCTATCCTTAATGCGTTTTTCACGATATTCTGAAAGACCATCCAAGCCCTGGATGATATTATCTGTAATATCAAAACGGTCTATGAATTTTAGTTCTGATTGACTGAAATGGTCATAGAGCTCATGTATCCCTTGTTCTGATCTAAAATCACAAAATAAAAAAGAACCACCAGGTTTTAGGACACGATAAACCTCAGACAAAAAAATTTTCATCGAACCATAACAGTGTGATGACTCGACATTAATGACAATGTCATACATATTATCAGTAAATGGTATATTTTCTGAGTCACCCACCGAAAAATCCAGGTTTGGTATGTCATACAATTCATCACACAAGGATATTGCATCCTCTGAGATGTCTATACCTGATATTGATTTTGGAGCTAAGTATCTTGCGATATATGAAGCTCCTCCGCCTCTTCCTGAGCCTACTTCTAATATGGTCTTATCTTCTATTGTACAGTGGCTGGCAATATAGTGATACAGTTGAATCGGGAACCGCTCGATTTCATCATCTTTATTTAGTTCAAGCTTTATATTTGGCGAATCATATCCATAATTCATTAGCCTGAGCTCTGGATTCCTTGCCTTTCTAGCAAAAATATTATACCACTTTTTCCAGAACCATCTCTTTGATGATGGAGAAAGTTTTAATATTTGTACGAATATTCTTTTAATCACGACCTATAAAGGTATCTATCTGGTTGTCGTTTAACTACTTTTTTTATCTTCATTATCACCAGCCAAAAATCTTCATTCTATCTATCATTGTTAGTGAGTCTAAAACAGGTTTTAGAATTTCACTCCAAAGGTCATATCCTTTTTTACTAAGATGAAGGCTATCATCCACAAATAGGTCTGCCAGTGGTTTCCCTCGACTATCTAGCATTGGGTTAGCTGTGTCTACATAGTACTGCATATGGTCTAAGTCAGTATACAATTTAATCAGTCTGTTTGCCTGCTTCATATCCTTCCACAATGACCATCTTGATGGGCTTGGCTTAATTGGCAGGTATATAATTTTTGTTGAGGGAAGTTGCCTGCCTACAAGATTAACAAATTCTATATAATCTTCTAATACTTGTTCAGGCGTCTTTTTACCAGCGATATCGTTATCACCTGCATACAATACAATGATTCTTGGTTTATAAATTCTTACGATACTATTAAAATAGTAGTTCACATCAGAAATATGAGAGCCTCCAAAACCACGATTGATGATTGGAAGATCGTTAAAATAATTAGATGTGGGCCATTTCCTAATGCTGGAACTACCAACAAACAGGATTCCATTTTTCACATAGGTGTTTTTCTGGTCCCATCGTAAAAAATTTTCGATAGAAACTTCATCCCCATTATTATCAGTGTAAAAACGACTCGGATCCGGATCAATCTGCCCACGCAAATTGCATAAGAAAATGAAGATTGTGGCTAGGACTATTCTTTTCATCTAACCAATTTAATATCTTTCTTTAGGAAAAAAATTTATTGATTATAATAAAAAAAATAGCCCTATAAAAAGCTTAATATATTAAAAATATAGTTAATTATTTTTATTGTGGAGTATTCAGACAGGATTGCCTGATTAATAAATAGGTTCTATGTTATAGAACCTTTGATAAACTTAATCTATACGTGATATATCAGTGGCCTGCTTTCCTCTATCACCATCAACAGCGTTAAACTCTACCTTATCTTCATCTCGTACTTGTTGACCCTCAACTAGCATTGACTCATGAAAAAAGTAGTCTGTACCATTGTCACCAGTAATAAAACCGTAACGCTTCTCTCTGTTATAGAATTTTACTTTGCCTGTTTCCATTTTTTCCTCTTTAATTAATTGCGAAATGTATTTCTTTTTTTAGCCATAATGTAATAATTATTTTATTATTTTTTTTGCCCTATCATTTCCCATTGAATGAGGCTAACTGGGATGTTCCCTGCATCATTATACTCTCTCAAGAATTCTTTAATATTGAATTTCTTGCCCTGCATTTCTAGTTGTTTTGATCTTTCGGTGATCAAACGCTCAATAAGATATTTCCCGGTTATGTAGCACGTTCCGTATCCAGGCTGCCTCAGATAGAGGTGTTGCTCGAAACGAAGTAAATGAGGCTCTCGCTCCATCCAACCACGGGGCGTCCACTTTACATGAACCTTTCCCGCTTCTTCCATTGTCATCATATTCGCATGTGCATATAATGACCCTAATCCTCGAGCTGCTCGCTGGGCTAGCATAATCCACACAATCTCCTTTGATCTTGGACTATCTTCATACAGACCAAGTTGCATGAACATTTCTTCAACACCAGTTGCAATACCCTCACTCTTTGAATCAAATATATTATATAATAGAGGCCCCCTACGAATTGGGCTCTTATGAGGTTCATCCCTTACTTGAGCCAGGTCAAACCAGTGATAAAAATGTGAGTACAACGGAACAGGGTCATAGTGCATGCCAATGTAAAAGAAATTCCTTTCCTTTTCAGGAACAAACTTACCCATATGCTGTCTAAGTGCCGGCTCCATATTATCTTTAATATGCATAATTTCATGCTCAGATAGAAAATCCATTATCCGGCGTACTCCATTTTCTTTCAGAATATCAAACTCTTTTTCAGTTTTAGCAGAAACCATTGGAGGAAGGTTGCGGTTTAGGTGCTCCTCCATTTTCAATGAGCTCCATGCTCTGTCGAGTTCTCTCTGTAGCAAAGAGACCTCCTCCTCCCAACTGAGGGATACTAGGTGTACGTTTTTTTGATACCAGCTATAGTTTTCTTTGCCAATGCCAGAGGCTCCTTTTTTGGATGGAGCCTTGTCAGTAAGCCACTGTATAAAATCATTGTTAGCGTCTCTAGCTTTTTCAAGAGGCTTTTTTAGTAACCTATCTAGGCTGTTGCCATGATGTTTTATTATTTTTGCTTCTATCGCACTAAGATTCTCCTCTTGTTCTTTAAAATTTTCTATCCCAGCGACCCAAAGATCTCTAGCATCGCCAGTGAGATTGCCTTTTGCCTGAAAAAGAAAATTAGGTATCATCCGAAGCTGGTCAGCTAGATTGTTAGAGCTTTTATCATCAAGCGGAAATTCAAAGGTCCAAAACTCTAGTGTACCATGATTTGTTGGTCCCTCATGTGCTGGGACATCACTCTGGTACATCCAAACAGTCTGATAAAATGCCGGGTCTCTGACCCAGGGCCTTAGTACTCTTTGGTTAAAATCATAGCCGTTCATCTCGGCACGAACAATTTGCCAATCAATCTGGTAATATATTGGCCAATCCGTTGTGTCTATCTCTTCTAATCTTTTTTGCAAAGAGTTAAACTCTTTTTTCGCACTATCAAATCTTCTTTTGGTGTAGTCTGGGGCTCCATTCATAAGCGGAGGATTTTCAAAGTCTCTCCATTTAAAAAATAAATCCACTAAATCACTGTAGCTGCTGGGGTCTTTTGTGTTTTTCGCTTTCAATGGATTGAATATCAGGGATATTATTATATATATAAATATTAAAAGTCTCATCAATAGTATCCTAATCTAGTAATTCAAAATAGAAAAAAAATTTCATTACTAATCTTTAATGCTAGATTTTATCTGTGCTTTATACCAGTCTAATATTTTATTGAAATCTGGATACACTTCAGATGGTTTTGTAAAACTGTCTGAGTGTGCCTTTAATACATAGAAAGCATACTCATCATTTTCTACATTACTAGATACACTGTAGTCACGATTAGGTACCACCTCAATAGTCCATATTGCATTAAGCTTTGGCCGGTAAATATTATCTAATTCAATTTCACTTAGATTATACAGGATATTTAAATCAGCGTAGACATATTCAATGCTTGCGAGGAGACCTAGAGAGCGGTTACTCGTAGATTTGAATTTGATATATGGATAAACCCATTTCCCTGTTTCCCCACCATCATCATGCCCTTGGCAAGATCCTATTGTGTTAACACCATCAAGGGAATTAAAAAATTCAACCAAAGGTATTATTTGTTTATCTAGACTAGTTTTGTTCAAATATATTTAGTCATATCTATGTTAATAAAGGTATCATTGAATTGCGTAAAAAAACCTTACCAATAATATCCACCATCTTTTAACCATTTCTGGACGCCATCATGAGCTAACCTTGCTGCCTCTCTGTAGGAGTCTAAGGCCGTATTAAAATCATTATTTCTCTGATAAACTATTCCCAAGTTATAGTAAGCGCTCGCATAATCAGGCTTGATTTTTATTGCATTATGATAACAATCAATCGCCCTACTGTAGTTACCATTTTCTTTGTATGCGTTACCAAGATTGTTGTAGGCATGAGCATCATTAGGCCTGAGTTTGATTGTTTTTAAATAATATAAAATTGCCTTATTATAATTTTTTGTTAGCAGTGCGTTATTTCCCTTCTGAAACGCATCAGAGGCTCTAAGTAATGAAGTCTCTTGCTTGTGCTCAAAAAGGAGGCTGTCTCTTTCCAATATGCTTTTTGAGAGCTCATCTTCAAGTTTCTCTACCTTAGTGATTGCCTCATTAGCAATATTTTTAGTTTTTTCAAGTTCTGTGGTTAGTTGACTCATTTTTTGCGCATATTCATCAGGAATACTGCTTGAACAGCCAAATAAAACCAAAAAATATATAAGAATATAGTTCTTCATTATTATTTTGAGATAAGAGGGACGGTTTTATTCTTTGGTAGGTGGAGATCAATAATATAACAAAAATAACAACAAGTCCAAAATGTGCTTTATGAAAATAAAATAAGTTAGATAAGTGTATTTTTTGCCTTTTGATATTTTAAAAACTTATTTGATTTAATACCTTCATCCTCACCAAGATTTAAAGAAGATATATTATCATCAAGATCAATAATCTTTACTTTTGTTGCCAGTTTGTTCTTCCTAACTCGGTCAATGTATTTATCATAACTTTCCTGAGGTCTTCTACTTAGTGCATCAATCGCCAGAACTATTCTATCGCTAAATCCGACTGATCTCAAGTATTCAAGATCAATCGTAGTCTTTTCAATAACATCATGTAAAACTGCAATTATTTTTTCTTCTATTGTAACCGCCTTAAACATCATCCTAAGCGGATGTAGTACATAAGGCTCAGATTTGTCATTCACCTGACCGCTGTGTGAATCAACGGCTATTGAAATTGCTTTGTCTAATAGCTCATTCACTTTACAAAATTAATACATGCCTAAAATGGTAGGTCATCGTCCTCTACAGGGTTCGCAGTTGGTTTCTGTTGGAATGAGTTGTCCTGAGGTGTCTGTTGATTATTCTGCCTCTGGTATTCACTCTTATATGCATAGTGTGTTGCACCTTTCTCTGATACCTCTCTCCTTTTTGCTATAACTATATTGACCCATCCATTATCATCAGCATGTTCCTGAAGCTCGCTTACTTTAAAAGCAGCATTTATCAGGCTTCCTCCATTATCGAAAACTTTTTCTCTGAGCGAGCATTGATTTATGTATACTCTATCTTGTGCCATATTAACCTTTCTTTATTTATTATTATAAAATCTAGATACTGAACTTACATATCTATTATTTTTAGGAATAGAAATATAGATAGAAGAAAATAAAAAACCCTGCACAAGCAGGGTTTTTTATTTGAAGATCACAGAAAATTTTATTGTGAATTTTTTTGCTGCTTCACACTATTATAATAGATACCGATGTCTTCATGGATATAGTTATTCCAATAGGCTCTATGCTTTTTCTTGAATTCCTCTCGTTCTTTTTCATCCGGCCAACCTTTTTCATACAATTTGTCTCTTTTTTCTTTATCTTCATCCAATAAATCCTCAAGAGTACCATATTCAGAAACAATCAACATCGGCCAACCATCAGGTCCACCTGCTGATCCAGTCCAATAGTGACCAAGAAGCATTTGACTAAGAATCCGATCATCCTTCATGATTATATTATCAAACCACTTTTGCATTACCTCATCTCTATCATCACCAGATCCTCCTTCAATAGTGCTCATAGGAGCTAAAGTAAATTCTTGAATCAAGACATAGGTATTTTCCTTAAATATTTTTTTTCTTTCCTTTAGCATTTTCGTATATAGTTCATAGATACCAACATCTGTATGTTTTCCAACCCAATATTTATTGAGATTTTTCACAAATTCATTTCGTTTTTCCTCATTTGGCCAAGCCTTCTTTCTCCTATCACCTCTAGTTTTTGTACTCTCATCAGACTCAGCCATAGACTTAAACTCACTAATATCAATCACCTCATCTGATCTTCCGCTCCAAAAATGGTATAATATTTTTGAACTGATTAAGTTTTTATCCTTGAAATCCAATTTTTTTCTATTTTCTAGTATTAACTTACTACGTTCTTCGCTGGTACCATTTTCTACTGTACTCATTGGCTTAAGATAGGTTTTTGAGATAGTTACGACCCTGTTACCATCATAATACTGCCCTACAGCCATACTGCATGCGATAACAAAAAATATAAATAGGTGAATTACTCTATTTTTCATGTTCAACTCCTTGTTTATTTTGTTCCTACTACATCCAAATATATAAAATTATTATTAGAAGTTGGGAACAACTATTTGCTCCCATAAAAACATGTGCGGCTCTGTTTTATTTAATACCCTCTGAATCTCTTTTCTGATTGCATAGGAATATTTGCTTGCTGAGCTCTCTAATAAAACAAACATCGCATCCGTATCTAGTTTGCGGTAGATATAGGTTACAGCTCCCAGCCAGCTTCCTCCGTGAGATATGCTTGTGCCCTCCTTACTAAGACTCCATCCAAAACCATAAAATGTTGTGTCTCCTTTTGAAGAGACAAATGGAACCAGCGCCTTATCAAATTTAGACCGAGGTATCAATGTATGATTTTTTAGAGCCTTGTCCCACTTCAAAAAGTCCTCAATACTTAAAAATACAGATCCATCACCAGATACGCCATCCATCCAAGAATAATCATTAAGCCTTTTCCCGTTTGTACCTTCTACTCGATTAGAAAGTTTGCCTGGCAATGTAAATAGATTCCAGAAACTACTGTTTTCCATATTTAGCGGTACGAAAATCTCCTTATCTAAAAAAGACTCAAAGGTTTGTCCTGATACTGCTTCTACGACCAACGATAGGATCACATAGCCAGTGTTACTGTATACATATTTTTCCCCTGCTAAAAAGAGCCTTCTTTCCCTGTATTTACCAATCATGTTTAACACATCATTAGACGTAAGTATCGTATAGTGATCCTTATACTCACTGGGCTCACCATCGTAAAACAGATTGACCATGGACTGGTTCATATAAAACCCAATCTTAGTAAATAGACTAAAATATTCTTTGAGAGCAAGGTTCATATAATCGGCAATCCCTGAAGTATGTGTTAATAAATGTAGAATGCTTACATCACTATATGGAAACGAGGGTAAATATTTCTGGACAGAGTCATCATATTTTAGTTTTCCCTGATTATTTAAAATCATTATCGCCATAGCCGTAAACTGTTTTGAGACAGAACCCAGCCTGAAAGATGACTGATGTGTTAGAAGTTTTTCTCTTTTAAAATCTTGGTAGCCATAGGTTTTCATTAGGTCTGGCTTATTATCTTTAGATACTAGTATGGCACCATTAAACCTTTTCTTTTTTGTTAGTGCTAATAGCCAGCGATCAATCGATCTAAGCTTTTCTTCCATGGTTGCAGAACTTGAAACAGAGATAGGATCAATCAACTGTAATTTTGATTTTTTTCTGCTATGGTTAGAGATTCCTACTATAGCAATTACCATGAATAGTAAAACAATTGGTACTATTCTGGGTCTCATATGATTTAACCTTGTTTACTATTTTTTGCTCTGTGAAGAAAAATGCCAGGTCTATTTATAGTGGCCATTTTATTCTTTAATACAAATTTTCCACTAACCAACACGTGTGTAATACCCTTTGAAACAAGCTTAGGACGTTTAAACGTGGCCCTATCTAGTACCGTTATAGGGTTAAATACTACCATATCAGCTACCATACCTGATGCCAAAATCCCCCGTTTTTTGAGCCCCATATTATTGGCAGGAACTCCGGTCATCTTATTGACCGCCTGTTCAATAGTTAAATATTTATTTTCTCTAACATATTGACCAAGCACCTTTGGATAGCTTCCAAATCCACGAGGATGTCCCCCTGTTGATCCTCCATCTGTACAAAGGTTTGTGTGCTTCCAATTTAGTAACGCAATAATATCTTCTTCTCTCATACTTCTGGCAATAATAGACTCGGAGTGATCTTTTTCAAGGGTCGCTGCTATCATATCCATTAGAGTATGAGATGGATCTTGTCCACGGGTTTTTGCGATTTCATTCAAGCGTATACCCTCATACTTAGGGTTTGGCGTATACTCAGATATAATGACCCCATCAGGAGTGGTGATCTCGCTCAGTGCAAAATCTGCTGCTGCCTTATTACTAAAGTCCCTATCGGGAAAAAGAACCTGCATCGTAGACTGCCAATACATATAAGGATATATATCTGCGGAAATATCGATGCCGTTATTTCTTGCTTGATCAAGCCTGTCCAAGAGTTTTTCTGTTTTGCCCAATAAACTTCCCATTGCGAGCTTAATGTGACTAATCTGAACCGGGATATCTGCCTCTTTACCTATCCTAATGATCTCCTCTACCGCATCCCAAAAATATCTATCTTCACTACGAATGTGACTGATATACCTTGCACCATATCTTGAAGCAGTCTTGGCCAAGGAAACCACCTCATCCGTATTTGAATATATGCCTGGGTCATACTCTAGACCAGAGGACAGGCCCCATGCGCCCTGCTCTAGATCAGATACTAAAAGGTCATTCATTTTTTGAATTTCTTTACTCGTGGCCTCCCGCCGAAAGTCTGAGCCCATGACAATCTCACGTATAGTATTATGCCCACTGTAAGAACCGATATTAATGGATACAGGAGTGTTTTCTAGTTGGTCAGTTAGATTTGAAATTGGATGGTGTGATGAACCATCTTGACCGATAAAGACAGTGGTAATTCCCTGGGTTAATGCTCCGGCCATACCTGTGTTTTTAAACATACCCTCATCGTGGTGACTGTGAGTATCTATAAAGCCAGGAGCAACAATTTCACCTTTTACACTTAACTCATTTTTTGCTTTGCCGCTAACTATCCCTATGGTTTTGATCTTACCATCAAGAATGCCTACATCTGCATTGTATCCTGGAGCGCCGGTGCCATCAATAATTAGACCATCTCGTATGATAATATCATAGTCATACTTAATGCTGCAGGAAAAACTATGTATGCATAAGAAGATATTCAGACAGACTGAATAATATGACATAGACAGTTTCATTTATTATTCTGTCAAGGGATACATGTTAAAACTTTGATCATCAAAATACTTAATCCTGTTTGGAATTGCAGACTCTATTTTTTCTTTAAGCTCAGTAGAAATCCGATCTGGTCGATACCTGATCGCAAAATAAGGCAAATAGCTCTCTGCTATATCCTCTCTAGTAGGATGCTCTTCAGCATAGCTTGAGATAAACCTGCAGTCTTGCTCCTGTGCTTTGATCCAATCGCTGTTTGTAGAATGATAGGCGTCCAATGAAGTGTGCGAGGCCTCATGGACAAACGTCTCCTCCAGTATTCCCTGGTCTTCATAATGAAGTGCTGAATAATCTGTATGTATGAGAAGATTGTTGTTCCCACCACCAAACGGCTGAACACCTTTGTGGATCCAAACGGTCTCTACATCTTTTCGAAGCTCGGTCGTTAACCTGCCAATAACTGGAGCAAACTTTTCTGCCTGTATCCTGGCATCATCAACCGTTCCAAACTCTGGATTTACCTGTATCTCTATTGTCATACTATCATCAAATACCGCAGGAAATAAATAAGGGCTTATTGTGATCCAGTCTGCTACCCTTCTGTCATACATAGTTCTCTGTGCCTGACCGTTGTAGCTTAGGCTTACAAATGTGGTCAGATCATCTGAGGTAATAATATCAGGATCAATAAAAATAGTTCCACTAAATGGTGGCGTCGCATAATCGCTGCAGTTCGGTGTGCTGGATGGACCAGATTCTTTATTTTTTTCGCAGCTGATTAAGGCTATCACAGTAAAAGTAAAGAAAAGAAATATTTTCATAGGTTTGACCAAGATCACAGCCCAAAAGTTAATAACTCTACTGTATCATACAAACAGCTGTGACCACCTAGCGCAGATATCTTCAAAGCTAATTGCCATATTTGCAGGGCTCGTACTAGGAAGTGGTACATATTTGATCTCTAGATTTTCAGTAAAATATTTGTAAAACATTTTTTCAGATTTTTTACCATTAAACCCAATTACTTTTATTGAATCATAATTCTTTATTAATCCTTCAATATCATTAGGGCTCTCATCTTTGATATTTGAGTCAAGGCTTCCTTCTCTGTTTGCACTAAGAGCCACATCCCACAGTCCAATTTTATTTTTACAAAGCAGCTCTTTTTTCTGTTGATAGTTAACGGGAATATCACCACCGGTTAAATGAGACAGAATTTTCCATATTCTATTTCTAGCGTGCCCGTAGTACTGCTTAAGTTCGAGAGACTTTTTTCCAGGAAGAGAGCCCAGAATTAAGATTTTTGTATCACTATAGATTATTGGTGAGAAAGATTTAGATTTTATCATACTTGCCATAGAATAAGTAATTACTAGTTCAATGGAATGTCGGATGTAATATTAACATAGGTTGCAGAACTATTTGCTCCGTTTGAGCCACTAAATGTACCATTATGTGAGTTACCAGAGTCATCGTTAAGATCCTGTTCAAATTTTATATATAGCTCCAAATTATCGCTATAGCTTGTGGTCACATTACCTATACCGCTTCCGCTATTATAAATTGCAGAAATTTGTGATGGTGTTAGAACGGACGTCCAGACTGCTACTTCATCTATCAGACCTGTAAATGGTGCTGATATATGGTCAGTATCACCAATTGTTACTGGTGAGCCCGTAGACTTATCAAGTTTACCTCTTGCATCGCTCCAGCTTTCAACTTCTGAGCCATCGATATATAGCGTTGTTTCATCAGACTGATCTTGATCATATGTAACTGCTAGATGATACCACGTGTTATCAGATATTCCATGATTAAATTCTAATCGATCATCTCCAGCTTCACTATCAAGGTAGATTTCAACCTTGGAGCCATCGGTTCCTATCTCAATATTATCATTATTAGGATCAGAACCTTTGGAATACATTATATTATTAACCCCATGGTTAGAATCATAACTCGAGCCACTATTATCTTCTGTCCTTTTAAACCAGAACATAACAGTGAAATATTCTGGCCTTCTAAGATTAGTAATATCTCCACATGATATAATATCATCCTCACCATCGAAACTATGCGCATAATTAGGCGGAGGATGATATTTTTGTACGCCATGAAATGTAGGTAGTGCTATTTGGGCATTTATAGAACATAAAATAAATGCCGAGAAAAAACTGAAATAAGATTTATTCACTTGAAATTTCACTAGCATGTATGGTCCAGTTTGAGTTCGATGGTGTTTTCCAAAATATCCTTAATCCTATCCCACCGCCGCGCTCCTGCATGTATGCATTAAGGGTATATTTTGTTCCAGCTGTAAGTGATTCCGTTCCAGTATGGTTACCAATACTTTGGGTTCCATGGCCACCAGGATGGGACGCAACGACTGAACCATTTAACAAAAAGAATACCCCGTCATCACCCTCACAAGTAAAAGTATAGGTGCCAGTTTCCTGCGGAATAAAATAACCACTTACTGACACACTAAAATCATCATTTGATACATCGCCGACAACGGACTCTAAGTGTGATTGATTAGTAAAATTTATGAGTCCATAATCAGAAGTCGAAGGTCCTCCTATACTAGATGTAGTCCCAGAAGTTTCTAAGGTACCTTGCTTACTGATTAATTCTGTGTATGTATCTGCGTAATAGGTTGGCGAAGTAGATGTATGAACCTCATAGTTCAATTGTCCATTGGCTGTATGTGATTGTGGTTTATGCACACCTTGAAATGTAGGCAATGCTATCTGTGCTATCAATTTTGATAACACTAAGAAAAAGATGAAGGATATCTTTTTCAACATTAACTCCT
>CAJWMI010000031.1 GCA_913043185.1 uncultured Fidelibacterota bacterium
AAGTTTTTTTATTGCTGTCCGAAAATAGAATACTTGTTATTAAACCGTTAATCATCTGTGGATTATTGCCTGAATTATATAAGATGCTAGCGGAGGTACCAAAATTCATGCCAACACTTTTTTCTGTAAAGCCGTTTTGTCCTATAAGAGCTGATTGCTGGTCTCCAATAACGCAACGCAGATGAAAGTTATAATCCAAAACTTTTCCAAAATTATAATTTGTAGGTTTTATTGGAGGCATACTCAATTTGGGTATTTCAAAAAGATCTAAACATTTATCTGACCAGTCACAAGTATTTATATCAAGTAATAGAGTTCTAGATGCGATAGAATGATCAATCGCCAGTTTTTTTGTTAAAGCATGTGTTATATAGCTACTAAGTGTTCCGAAAATGATATTTCCGTTAGCAATCTTATTTTTTAATGAAGGAGATTCTTTAATCATTTTTTGATATTTAGGGCCACCAAAGTGTGGACTAAGAGGTAGTCCCGTTTTTTTATATAGCCAGCTTGAATGTTCCTTCAAATTCTCTACAATATCTTTTGACCTACTATCTTGCCAGCTGAGTGCCATTGTAATGGGTATGATTCTTTTTTTATCCCAAAATAAAAAGGTTGACCGTTGCACAGATAACCCCATAGATAGTATAGGGTTATTGCTAGCTTTTACTGCTTTTTTTATTAAAACAATACAAGCATTGAGTATTTCTACTGCATCGCACTCTATGTGATTTCTTGAAGGATTATATAAAGAGTGTTTGATTCTATTATTATATATAATCTTCCCAATATCATTAAATAGAAATGCTTTTGTAGAGGATGTCCCTTGATCAATTATCAGATACATTGAAATTTATATTTAAAATGAAATAATTAATTTTTTATAATCTTTTTTTGTAACCTTAAAATAAATCCGTATAAATTTAGGCGGTTTGGAAACCTAATAAGATATAATAATCTTAACATAAAGTTTTAGGAGAAAAAAAATGACTTATATTATTGCTGAACCATGCGTTAGTACATGCGATACTGCCTGTGTTGAAGTATGTCCTGTTGACTGTATTCATGGACCGGATGATAAAACTGGTGCCGGAGCAGAGGCAAAAGAACCCGGGTTTGATCCAGAAGGGAAACAGCTTTACATAGATCCTGAGGAGTGTATCGATTGTGGTGCATGTGAACCCGAGTGTCCTGTAGAAGCTATTTTTGAAGAAAGTGAAGTCCCAGAAGAGTGGAATAAATATATTTCTCTTAACTATGAATATTTTGGGCAAGAATATTCGGGATAGCTATTAGTAACAATAATAAATAAGAAACGGCTGTTTTTTGCAGCCGTTTTTTTATATAAAAAATTTTTATGGATAAAAATAAAGTAAAAAAATTACTTAGTAATATCAATTACCCTGGATTTAACAGAGATATTATATCATTTGGTATGGTTAATGATATTCAAATAGAATCTGAAAATGTTATTATATATTTGAAAATCACATCGCAAAATGAAGATAAAAAGAAGTTACTTGTAAAAGATATTAAAGAAAATTTAGGAAAACATTTTTCTTCAGTATCAGTAGAGATTGATGATAAAAGCAATAGTAATCCATCCTCTGCTCCATCTAGCGTTCAACTAACAACGCCAATTCTACCAAAAGTAAAGCATATAATTGCTATCGCTAGTGGCAAGGGAGGTGTTGGCAAATCTACTGTTGCTTCAAATATTGCCTGTGGATTAAAACATAAAGGATTTAATGTAGGTTTATTGGATCTAGATATTTACGGACCATCATTGCCAATTATACTTGGGATTAATCAACAGCCTGAGATGACTAAAGACAATCGATTAGTTCCATTAGATAGATATGGTATGAAAGTAATGAGCTTTGGCTTTATAAGTGGTAATGATACTCCTGTTATTTGGAGAGGTCCGCTTGTTTCAAGAATGACAGAGCAGTTTTTCAAGGATGTAGATTGGGGTGAGCTAGATTTTTTAATCTTAGACCTGCCGCCCGGGACTGGTGATGTACAACTTACGCTTACACAGAAATTGCGGATATCAGGTGCCATAATTGTAACCACTCCCCAAGATATTGCGCTTTCGGATGTTAGAAAAGGAGCAGACATGTTTGAAAAAGTAAAAACGCCAATCCTAGGAGTTATAGAAAACATGTCCGGATTTATGATAGGTGGTGTTATCAAATCCTCTAATGGAGAAATACTTAATCATGGAGAGATAAACCTAAGCGATGGATCTATTATACAAATCAGCGAAACCGGAAATTTTGAGATAAAAATAGATTTATTCAAAAAAGGAGGTGGAGAAACTGAAAGTAAACGATTAAATATTCCTCTTTTAGGACAAATTCCTATATCTAATGATATAGTTGTATCTACCGATAATGGAACACCGATAGTGCATAAAATGCCAGATCATAAAACATCAAATATTTATTATTCAATTATTGATCAAATACTATCTATTTTAAACTAAATGAAATTTGGAACACTTTATAATTATTAAAGTATAATTTTTAAATAATTATACCAAAATGATTACAGCTTGAGAGTTGTTCAGCCAATTTGCCATAAGTAGCTTCCCAATACAAATAATGATAATTAACCAAAAATTTAAAAAAATTGATTTAGCTAATATCCCAAAACATATTGCAATAATAATGGATGGTAATGGACGATGGGCTAAAGAAAAAGGACTGCCAAGAATAGCGGGTCATAGGGAGGGGATAAATTCTGTCAGGGATATCACAAGAATATGTGGAGAGATTGGGGTAAAATATTTAACTCTTTATACATTTTCTACAGAAAATTGGAATAGGCCTAAAAAAGAGGTAAAAGCACTTATGACACTGCTTTTAAGTACAATAAAGAATGAAATAAAAGAGCTTCATAAAAATAATGTTAAATTTTCCACTATTGGAAATATTTCATTGTTACCTGAAAGTACAATAAATGGAATTAAGGAAGGAATAGAATTAACAATTAATAATACAGGCCTGAATTTAATTCTCGCCTTGAACTATGGAAGCAGGCAGGAAATACTTGAGGCGGTAAGAAATATTAGTGATGAAATAAAAAAAGGAGAGTTAGAGAATACATTTATAGATGAAAAAGTATTCTCATCCTTTTTGGATACAAAAAACTATCCAGATCCTGACTTATTAATTAGGACTAGTGGCGAATTAAGAATAAGCAATTTTCTTTTATGGCAGTGTGCCTATACGGAGATGTATTTAACTAAAACTTATTGGCCTGCATTTCGGGAAGAAGATTTATTTAAAGCCATATTAAATTTTCAAGATAGGGAACGTAGATTTGGAAAAACAAGTGAGCAAGTTAACGATTAAATGAAAAAATTAATTTATAGTATATATTTATTTGCACTATTGTTTGCCCAGTCTACTCAGGAGTTTGTTTTAAAAGATGTTAAGGTAGAGGGGAATGTGGTTTCTTCGGCTAATACGATCATTTTTACCTCAGGGTTAAGAAAGGGATTAACTGTTTCTGCTTCAGAGTTTCCTAGAGCGATAAAACGTTTATGGCAACTTGGCCTATTTGATGATGTACAGATAAGGTATGATGATGAATATAATAATGAGGTAAGTATTACACTTATAGTTACTGAATCTTCTGTGGTTGGAGAGGTTGTATTTGAAGGGAATCGAAAGATTAAAGACAGTAAGTTTATTGAAGAGCTAGAGATTGCTACTGGCCAAAGGATTAAACCAAACATGCTCAGCGAAAAAAAGAAGCAAATGAAAAAGCTCTATGCGGAAAAAGGATATCTAAAAGCGGATATAGATTTTCAATTAATAAGTTCAAATAAAATATCTAACCTTTTTGATGGTAAAGCCCAGAGCATTACTAAGGATATTATTTTTAAGATCAAAGAAAATGAAAAGATTAAACTTAGAAACATATATTTTGAAGGGAACGAAGCTTATTCTGATTTTCGTCTTCGGTTTTTGATGAAAGAGACTAAACAACAAAGATGGTATTATTTTTGGAGAACGGCCTTTGACAAAGATAAGCTAGAAACAGATAAGGAAAAAATTATTGAGTTTTATCAAAATAAAGGACACAGAGACTTTACTATTATAGCAGACTCAGTTTTATATGATGGAAATAGTAAATATCTGGATGTGGCTCTTTTTGTGGATGAAGGGCCAAAATACAAGTATAGAAATTTTTCTTGGGAGGGTCATTCTCTTTATTCTGAAAATATATTATCTCGCGCACTTGGATTATCAAAAGGAGGAAATTATAGCGAAGAAGATTTTACAAGAGCCGTGTACGATAGAATGCAGGGTTTGTATATGGATAAGGGATATATATATAGCCGCATAGAGCCAGAGATAACACCTGTAGATGATGACTCTCTTGATATTCATTTTATTATATCTGAGAACCACAAAGTCTACATAAGAAATATATTAATCAAAGGTAATGAAAGAACTCGAGAAAATGTTATCAGAAGAATAATGCGAATTTATCCTGGCGATGTATTTAATAAAGAAAGGTTACTCCGAACTCATCGTGAAATAATGATGTTAAATTATTTTGGCAATGTTGTTCCAGATGTTGTCCCCGTTGATGATGATAAGGTAGATATAGAAATTGTAGTTGAAGAAAAATCATCTGGTCAAGCGAATATGAATATGGGATTTAGTCAGGCATTTGGTGTCACCGGCGGCGGCGGATTTTCTCTACCTAATTTCAGAGGAAAAGGTCAGCATCTTGCATTGTCTTTTGAAGTGGGCGCTGCAAATTATAATAATAGTTATTTTGGGAGCAGTTATAGACCACGAAAGAGAGAAAGAGCCACACTTAGTTTTACTGACCCTATGGTCAATGATACCAATAATTTATTAAGTGGCTCATTGTTTTATAGTTTTTCTGGAAGATCCTCAATGTATTATGCTCCACTAGATATGATTACAAAAGGTGGGAGTTTTAGATGGGGAAGAAGATTTAAATGGCCTGATGATTATTTTAGGGGTAGCTGGTCATTTACTGGACATCAGAGAACTTATGAAGCAGAAAATGATGAACAATTGCAACTTTATACAGGTGGATTAAATCAAACAGTTGGCATAAGTATAAATCAGTCCATTAGTCGTGACAGCAGGGACCATCCTGAATTTCCTACAATTGGTTCGTTAATGGCTATAAGCAGTAGTATATCTGGAGGTCCTCTTGGGGGGAATGAGGATTTTCATAAACATGTATTGAATCTAGAGTGGTATACACCTACATTCTGGAAATTTGTATTAATGAGTTCTGTAAAACTTGGAGGAATAAAGGCACTCCCATCAGAGGATAATGAGAGATCGATAATCCCGTTTAACGAACGTTTTATTATGGGTGGAAGTGGTATGATTTACGGTAACCCATTGAGAGGATATGAGGATAATAGAGTTGGTCCTCTCACATCAAGTGGTGGCCCATTTGGCGGTAATGCTCTATTAAGTATTACAACAGAATTTCGGGTTCCTTTTTCAGAGAATCCGGTGGTATATGGAATGATTTTTGCTGAAATGGGAAATGTTTGGATTGAATCACATTTGCAAGAGAAATTTAACCTGCCTAGAATTGGTCCAATTGATCTGAAAAGATCTGCTGGTATAGGTATTAGGTTTTTTATGCCAATGATAGGAAAACTTGGATTTGATTTTGGATATGGATTTGATGATTTAAATGGCGATGGTGAAGCAGAAGGTTGGAAATCATCAATAACAATAGGGCAACAGTTTTAATTTTGTTAAGGAGGAATAGTTGAAAATAATGAACAAAAAAATAATAGTTAGCATTCTATTAATGAGTTTGACTACAATTGCTAGTGCTCAGCTAAAAATTGGATACATATTATCTGAGAGGATTAGAAGTGAGTATGAAGAATTCAAAGAAGCAGAGTCTCAACTGCAGCTTGAATATAGAAAAGTACAGTTTGAGTTTGATCAAAGAGTCAAAAAGCTTGATAGTTTAAAACAGGATTATGAAGTAAAAAGATTGATGTCTTTGGACAAAGGTGAAAGTATAAAGCAAGAAATTGATCAAACTGAAAGACAGATTCAAACTTACCAAGCTGAAAAGGTTGGACCTCAGGGAGAGTTAATGCGTAAGCAAGCTCAAATGGAATATGACATATTAGGTAAAGTGAAAAAAGCTGTGGATGAAGTTGCGATTGATGGTGGTTATGATTATATCATTGATGCTTCTGTTGGTCTTCTTTATTATAAACCTAAATATGATCTTACAGATGATGTTCTCCATGAATTAAGAAAACTAGATACTTCAAAATAATATAATAATTGAAATACAAATTAAAGGACATTGCGTTGTTTGTTGATGGGTATATCTCAGGAGATCCAAATCTAGAAATTACTGGTGTATCAGAGATCCAGCATGGTAAATCAGGAACCATCACATTTTTAGGTAATCAAATGTATAAAAAATACATGGATAAAACGAAGGCATCGGCTGTAATTGTATCTAATGAAAATCATTTGTCTGGTAAGAATGGTGTTGTAGTGAAAAACCCCCAATTCGCCATGGCAAAAGTTTTATCTAAGTTTTTTCCTAATGAGTACAATGCTAAAGGAATCCACCCAAAAGCGATTATTGATTCATCATCAAATATTGGTAATAATGTTACAATAGAAGCTGGTGCAGTGATTGAAGCTGGTGTAACTATTAATGATTCTACATTTATCGGTGCAAATGTATTTATTGGTAAAAATACTAAAATTGGTTCAGACTGTAATATCTATCAGAATGTTGTGATCTACCAAGATATATTCATAGGCAATAAAGTCATTATTCATGGTTCAGCTGTTATTGGCTGTGATGGCTATGGATTTGTTAAGGATGAAGATAAACATTTGAAAATTCCGCAAACGGGTACTGTATTAATAGGAGATAATGTAGAAATAGGCGCTAATTCTGTAATTGATCGTGCAACTATTGGGGAAACTATTATAAGTAACATGACTAAGTTAGATAACTTGGTACATATTGGTCATAATGTGCAAATTGGTAATGGTTGTTTAATCACTGCGCAAGTCGGAATAGCAGGTAGTGCAATAATAGGTGACAATTGTAGTATAGGAGGACAAGCCGGTGTGGTCCCACACGTAGAGATAGGTCCAGAGTCAATTATTGCGGCTAAATCGGGTGTAACAAAATCACTTATTGGTGGCGAAATGTATGGGGGTTATCCTGCTAGGCCTATTAAGGAGCAGCATAAAAGAGATTCTATTTATAGTGAAATTTCAATTATGAGAAAAAAACTAGATCAATTAATTCAAAATTTTAAGAATAACTAAAATATGCACCGAAAACAAAGAACTATTCGTTATTCAAAATCATGTAGAGGGGTTGGACTTCATACAGGTGTTGATAGTGTGATCACTTTTCATCCTGCTCCTGAAAATTATGGCATCAGATTTTTACGATCTGATATTAAAAATTCACCAGAAATAAGGGCAGATATAGATCATGTAGTAGATATATCAAGGGGTACTACGATTGAAGAAAATGATGTTCGTATACACACTGTTGAGCATGCATTAGCAGCGGTTACTGGCCTTAGAATAGATAATGTAATGATTGAGCTCAATAGTAAAGAAACTCCTGTGATGGATGGTAGTGCAAAAGATTTTGTTAATGCACTTTTAAATGCTGGTATTGTGAAACAAGAATCAGAGAGAAAAGTTCTAGAAATAACACGGGCTGTTAATTATACTGATTATTATCGCGATATTGACATCCATGTGATTCCTAGTGATCGTTTCAGGGTTACTTTCTTAGTAGAATATCCTCTTCCAGCCCTAGGAACACAATATGAAGCAATATATAATATGGAAGAAGATTTTGCTGTCGAAGTGGCTCCCGCAAGAACGTTCTGCTTTTTAAGTGAAATAGAAATGTTAAAAGAGCAGGGGCTTATTAAAGGCGGCGGTTTAGATAATGCTCTGGTAATTGTTGATAAAAAAATAGATCAAATTGAAATAAATCGAATACGGAACTTATTAGGTATTGAAGAAGAAATGATCCAAGGTGCAAATGGTATATTAAACGGTAAACTTCTAAGATTTAAAAATGAACCAGTGCGTCATAAAACTTTGGACTTAATCGGAGATTTGGCCTTACTAGGAACACCCATCAAAGGACATGTTACTGCTGCACGAGCAGGACATGCCAGCAATGTTGAATTTGTAAAAAAATTGAAAAAGGTATATGCAAAAGAATTAGATGAATTATGGGAAGGTGAATAACATTGACTGATGGTCTAAAAAAAGATAATTATCTTATTCAAGATATAATAAAAATTCTACCACACAGGTACCCTTTCATTTTAATTGATCGTATCGATGAGGTAAAACCGGGTGATTTTGTAAACGCAATAAAAAATGTGACAATTAATGAACCTTATTTCCAAGGACACTTTCCAGGGCAGCCAGTTATGCCTGGAGTTTTATCTTTAGAATCTATTGCCCAGACAACAGCTTTTTTAATGTTACATGAACTTGATGATCCATTGAAAAAAAATATGTTTATTTCTGGCATAGATGGTGTTCGATTTCGGCGTTTAATTGTTCCAGGAGATCAACTGGAAATTAATATTCGACTTAAGTCAAAAAAACTTACTCTTTATAAATTTGAAGGCACCATTAAAATTGATAACCAGCTTGCTGTTCAGGCTATCATTACTTCAAATTTAGTTGACCGCGTAGAGGTCTAATATTTCTAATAACATTCATCCAACAGCAATATTGGACTCAAGTGTCAACCTTGGTGAAGATGTAAAAATTGGAGCATATAGTGTTGTTGAGCCTGATGTTACTATTGGTGACCGCACTGTAATTGGTAATCATGTTACGATATCTAGCAATACAAAAATAGGATTAGACTGCCAAATATTTCACTCAGCATCTATCGGTGCAGTGCCTCAAGATTTAAAATATGATAATGAAAAGACCTTAGCTGAAATTGGAGACAGGACAGTAATTAGAGAATTTGTTACAATAAATAAAGGTACAAACGCCTCTGGGAAAACAATTATTGGCTCAGATTGTTTGCTTATGTCATATGTTCATATTGCGCATGATTGTATAATTCGAGATCATGTTATAATGTCAAACCTTGCTACTTTAGGAGGGCATGTGAATATAGATGATTGGGCTATTTTAAGCGGAGGTGTTTTAGTACATCAATTTTGCAAGATAGGCGCACATTCATTTGTAGGTGCTGGAGGTTATATATCACAAGATGTTCCTCCATTTATTCTTGCTGCGGGTTCTCCTTTAGAGTACAGTGGAATAAATAGTGTGGGCCTAAAGAGAAGAGGATTTTCTAGCCAAGAAAGACAAGAAATAAAATATATATATAAAATATTTTTTCTCTCAAAAAATAATCGAAAAAAGAATTTAGAGAAAATAAAAAAAGAATTTTCTAGTTTAGAAAACACTAAAATAATTATTGATTTTATTAATAACAGTGAGCGGGGAATTATATAAATAAAAAATGAAAACCCAGCTGGTTTTTATATGTTTTTCGATTTCTATTCTTTTTTGTCAAAGTGCAAACTTCAGATATAATATATATGATGATTCAGAAATATATAATAGTGCTGTAAATATTTCTAGATCATCTTCTTTATGGCTTTCAGATCAATTAAGTATTGGCCAAAATGATAGTCAACGATTAATTGTAAAATTCGGATATTCCATTTATCCAAAAGAAATAAATAATATTACTTGGAGGCTTCCTGATTTTATTTTAGGTATAAGAGCATCAAATAATTTATTGTTGTCCGGAAGATTTTATGGGTTTCACTTAGATAAAGATGCACCTCAAATTATTGGTTCTGGTCTGCAATATGTATTTGGTCAGGATGATTTATGGATGGTATCTTTTCAAAAAACCGCAATAAATGGATTAAATGATCTCAGGTTAGTCTCAAGTACTTTCAATATTGAAAGATGTTTTGAAAAAATAAATTTTGATATTTTTTTAGGAGTTGGATCAAATACGTATATAAATCAGTCATATTATTCTTCTTTAAGTCTCCCTAAAAAGATTGATGGGGATATAAGATTTATTAGTGCAAAATTTTTAGTTCCTTATAAACAATTGAAGTTTGGCTTCGCTAGTAAATTAAGTTCTGACTTATTGTTATTTCAGATATTTGTATCAAAAGGGTTTTTATAATGAAAAAGAAAATTTCTATTCTAGGGTCAACAGGCTCAATAGGTGTTAATGCTTTAAATGTTATAAAAAATATTTCCAAAGAATATGAAATTATACATTTAACAGGAAATGCAAACGCGGACCTAATGATAAAGCAATGCCGTGAATTTCATCCTAAATCAATTGTAATGATAAATGAAGAGGCTGCTGAAAAAGTTGGAAAAGAATTGATAGATAATGATGTTGAGATTTTGTCAGGTAGAGATAATCTTCTAAAGATATCAAAAAATAATCAAGTTGATTTAGTTTTAAATGCATTAGTCGGTGCTCCTGGGATGGAACCAACGCTTCTGGCTTTAAATGCTGGTGTAGATGTTGCACTATCTAATAAAGAAAGTTTAGTCGTTGCCGGGGATTTAATTAAGGCAGCCATGAAAAATACAGGAGCAAATCTTCTTCCTGTTGATAGTGAACACTCTGCAATCTGGCAGTGTATGGTTGGAGAATCAATCTCAGATATTAACAAAATAATATTAACAGGCAGTGGTGGCCCTTTTAGAAAAAGACCGATCGATACATTTGTTGATATTACTGTGTCTGATGCGTTAAATCATCCCAATTGGGATATGGGTCAAAAAATAACGATAGACTCAGCAACGATGATGAATAAAGGGTTAGAAGTAATTGAAACATATTGGTTATTTAATATGTCGGTTACTCAAATTGAGATTATAGTGCACCCACAATCAATTATTCACTCAATGATTGAATTTAAAGATGGCTCAATTAAAGCTCAGATGGGAGTCCCAGACATGAAGGTTCCAATACAATATGCTTTGACTTATCCAAATCATTTAGATGCACCATGGGAAAGATTAGACTTTAAATCTCTTGGTGATTTATCTTTTGAGCCACCAGACTTTGAAAGGTTCCCTTGTATAAAACTAGCCTATATATCTTTAGATAAAATGGGAACAGCTCCGGCTGTATTAAACATAGCAAATGACTATTGTGTGTATAAATTTTTAAATGAAGAAATCAAGTTTACAGATATACCTATAATTATAGAGTCTGCAATGAATAATCATCAATGGACTGAACGTCCTAATCTTGAGGACCTAAGGGAGTTAGATTCGTGGACAAAAAATTTTGTAGAAAATTTTCAGTAATTTTGAACATTAATGATAATTATTGGTAATATGATTGAGGATACATCATAATGATATTTATTTGGGCTACAGCATTAGTGATTGGCATACTTGTTTTTGTACATGAGTTAGGTCACTATTTAGCTGCCAGATCTGTAGGCGTCAGAGTAGAAAAATTTTCTATTGGTTTTCCACCAAGGTTTATTGTATTCACCTCAGTAAATGAAGGCTGGGATATTACTATTTTCTTTATCCGATTTTCAGATGGGCGTTTATCATGGGGTCCAATAATGAATACAAATGTCCATATCAAAGGAAGAAAAGGAACGGGTACTGAATATGTTGTAGCCCTTATTCCATTAGGTGGATATGTAAAAATGGCGGGAGCATTAGACGAGAGTATGGATACAGTGGTCACTAATGCGCCAGATGAATTTATGAGTAAATCTGTACCTCAAAAGTTATGGATATTAAGTGCAGGTGTACTGATGAATATATTCACAGCATTTATTATTTTTACAGGCATTACTTATGTTCAAGGTATTGTTGAAGCGTCTGAGGAACCTATCATTGGTGAGTTAAGTCCTGATAAACCAGCGGAAATAGCTGGGCTTAAAAAAGGGGATGAGATTATTAATATTAATGGAGATGAGATATACAAATGGAGTGATTTACAAGAGATATTACGACCTATCCCTGATACGAAAATTGAAATTAGAGTTCAGCGTGAAGGAGTTGAGTTTGATTTTTCATTAAATACATCCCATATGGTAATACCAGTTGAAAATGGTATTGATACTGTCGGGGTGATTGGAATTGCCCCAGAATATTATTACTTACCAGTAAGTTTTAGAGAGGCTTTTACTTATGGATACGTTGGTACAATTAATAGCTTTGGTTTGATTATGTTAACGTTCCAAATGCTTGGAAGTGGTCAAGCGACACTCAAAGATCTTGGGGGGCCTATTATGATAGGTCAGATCGCCGGTGAAACAGCTAAAGCTGGGTGGATACCTCTATTAAATTTTATGGCATTAATTAGTATAAATCTTGCTTTTTTAAATATACTTCCAATACCTGGCTTGGATGGGGGTCATATATTTATCATATTAACTGAATCAATAATCAGACGTCCTCTGAGCCTTAAGTCAAGGTTAGTGATTCAGCAGATCGGCATGGTTTTTTTATTAGCGCTAATGGTTACTGTTATGTTTAATGATATATCTAGATTATTTAATTAATTTCAACTAATTCAAGGTTCAAAGAACCGAATTTTAATTTCAAATTAATCATTACAGGTATTTTTTCTTCTTCTGAGTACCAGATTGTTATTTTTCCAGCATTTTTAAAAGGTCTCCCGTCATTTCTTTGCGGCCAAATTTTATTAGCAAAAAAATCACCTTTAGAGGTTTTTATTTTTTCTCGATGTTCAACTTGAAAATTTAAAGGTATAATTTTTTTATTATCGACAATATTGATTTGAAAATTTGTATCGGGTTTTAATGTTTTAGTTCGAAAAAAATAAATGAGTGAATAAGGGTTCATAACCTTTTCTAAAAATGCGATGGTATCTTTTTTAAAAATAAATTTTCTTTCATCATGATTGAATTCTGCTACTGAATTATGTATATAATTACCTTCACGCAATTTTTTTTCGACTCTGATTGGTTCCCAATTTTCTGTTTCCACATCGATTGAAATAATATCATTGATTGGAAAAATATATTTCATGGAAGATCTAGATTTTGCCTGAAATTCAATATTTAAAATTTCTTGATTAACTAAGTTGATTTTTTGTTTTGATTTTAATGTTGCATTTGCAACATGAATCCCGCTGAAATATGCAGAATAATTTAAAACCTCATCCCAATCCTCATTATTACTATATAGAAATGAAATTATAAGAATATATATAGTAATTAATCTCATCTCAGTTTATTTAAACTTCCAGATTGGTACTTATATATACTTGAAGCAGGCCCAGATAGCTTACCATCATCAATAATTAGATCTATACTATTACCAAAAGATTCTAAAATGTCATTTGAATTTGATTTTGGAAATTCTCCTTTTCTATTCACGCTTGTTGTTGTAATTGGGACGTTGCATTGTTTCGCCAGTGATATACAAAATGGATGAGCAGGAATTCTAACACCAAGTGTATTATCTGGTCCAAGAATTAAACTGTTTACAACCTTTTTACGTACTGGATAGATTATTGTTCTATAAGGTGTCAGATTTTTGAGTGCCCTGTCTTTTTCATTTTTTGGTATATCAATCCATGTAGATACGACATTTTTATCTGGTGCTATAACGCTTATGGGGCCATTTCTATTTTTTAGTTTATTTAATTGATTAATAGAATTTTCGTTAGTTGCATCTACTCCAAATCCATATAACGTATCCGTAGGATAAACAATTATTCCACCTTCAAAAATAATCTTTTTTGCTTGCTTTAATGCTCTATTATCATCCCAGTGTAGTAGATTTGCTTTCATTTCATTGGATTCGTTTTCCATCGATTATGAAACCAAAAATATTGGTCAGGATATTTTCGGATAATTTTTTCCAGAGTATGCGTGTACTGTTTGGTAATATCTTCTATGGTATTATTAACGGGTATAATAGGAATAAGTTCAATCTTATATTCTTGAAATCCAGTTTGAATACATAAACCAAATATCATAGGTGCGCTTGTATTTAAATGGAAAATAGCAGCACCTTTATGTGTAGAAGCTGGTGTATTAAAAAAATTAACAAAAATTCCTTTATTTTTTGCATCTTGATCACTAACAAGGCCAAGTATTTTATTTTCTTTTAAAATATTATAAAGAACATCCATCCCAACTTTTCTATAGATATGTTTTATGCCGCTAAGTTGCCTTTTTTCCTCGAAAAATTTATTTGCACCTTTATTTTTTTGTCTTTGTGCAACACCTCTAAGTGGATAATTGTTCATGCCAAGCCAGTGACCAAGTATTTCCCATGCACCAAAATGTGCCGATATTAATATTACACCTTTTCCTTTTTCTAATTCGTTATCTAATGTTGCTTGACCATTAATTTGTATTTTAATTGAATCAGTAGATTTAGGAAATGCTAAAAATTGAATAAAATTATAACAAAGAAATTTGTAACATTTTTTAAGCGTATTCTGTATCCATGTATCTGAACATTCTGGGAAAGCAGTTTTTAAATTTTTTATGGCAACTTTTTTTCGTTTTGGTATATAATGATATAGAATGCTGGCAATATGTTGACTGATAGCAACCTGATTTTGCAAAGAAAATTTTGCGATAAATTTGCTTATCGCTCTAAGAAAATGATATGTTATTTTATCTGTAAATTTCAATAGCTTGTTATTTTTCTGTTTTTATTCTATTTAAATACTTATTATAAAGATTATAGACAAGTTCTATCATCTATGTCCAAATTTAAGCTTATGAAACAGTTAATAATCTATTTTTACATTGCGTCTGCTTTTCTTTTATCAGACAATGTTTATCATATTCCGATAGAAGGGACAATTGACCTAGGCCTACCTCCATATATTGAGAGATCTATTAAGGAAGCTGAAACAAATAATGCTGTTTCAATTATTTTTACGATAAATACATTTGGAGGCAGAGTAGATGCTGCTACACAGATAAAAGATGCAATTTTAAACTCAAAGGTACCAACAGTAGCGTTTATTAATAAGCGAGCTATTTCTGCTGGAGCACTTATTTCTCTTTCATGCGAAAAAATTTATATGACTGGTGGTGCTACTATTGGAGCAACTACAGCTGTTGATATGTCTGGGAAAAAAGCCAGTGAAAAAGTTATAAGCTATATGCGAGAGGAAATGGCATCAACAGCAGAAAAAAGAGGAAGAAATAAACATATCGCTCGCGGGATGGTTGATGAAGAACTAGAATTTCCAAGTAAAGTGAAAAATGAATATATTAAATCTGATAATGAAGTAGACACCGTAAAAACTATAATCTATTATCTAATTATGGAGAATGACACGATCTATGTCGATGATATAGAAGGTCGAAAGCAAGGCAACTTAATTACGCTGACAACTGAGCAAGCTCTTAAATATAAGATAGCTGATAGATCAGCAGATACGTTTGATAGTGTTTTAGACTCCCTAGGATTTTCAAATGCAAATGTTCAAACAACAAGTGAGAATTGGTCTGAAAATTTTGTGCGGTTTTTAACAAATCCGGTGGTTGCGTCACTACTAACGACATTTGGGTTTTTAGGAATATTATTTGAATTACAAAGTCCAGGATGGGGTATCCCGGGTTCAGTAGGGCTTATTTGCCTAATTTTGTCTTTGAGTGCTTCTTATATAGCAGAGCTGGCAACAATGAATGATTTTCTAATAATTCTTATAGGCATGTTGTGCATTATCCTTGAAGCTTTAGTTTTTCCTGGGTTTGGAATACCTGGAATAGCGGGAATTATTTTTATTTTATGGGGGTTATATTTATTGCTATTGCCTGATGTTCCTGTTGGCGAAGAGGTGCTCAGCCAAGCATCCAATGGCCTTTTCATTGGCATCATTGGTGGACTGATTGGTTTAGTACTTTTATTCAGGGCTATGACAAAAACAAAATTTTGGAAAGACTTAACCTCTCCAGGGGGACAAAATAAAGAAGACGGATACGTTGCTAGTTTTGGTTGGGAGAAATTAGTTGGTGAAATAGCGTTAACGGAAACGGATTTGCATCCATCTGGTTGGATAGTTGTGAATAATGAACGTATTTTCGCAGTTAGTGAAGGTAATTTCATCGATAAAAATGTTAAAGTAATTATTTTATCAGTTGATGGTAATAGAGTTGTTGTCAGAAAAAAATAAATATTATTTATTAATAATTTAATAAGGAGTTTGCTATGCCTATAGTTCAAGGAGCTTTTCTAGTTTTTTTAATTTTATTTTTAGTTCTTTTCTTTTATTTCGTACCGCTTGGGATGTGGGTACAGGCAGTTGTATCACTTGGCTTAGGAAGGATCCGTATTGTTGATCTAATTAGAATGAGACTAAGAAAAATATCTCCCAGGTTAGTTGTAGATGGAGTGATTAATACACATAAAGCAGGCCTTGATCATATATCAACGGATATGCTAGAAACTCATTATCTTGCGGGAGGTAACGTAGAGAATATTGTTTCTGCCTTGATTGCATCGGACAAAGCAAAAATACAATTACCTTTTGAAATAGCTACGGCAATTGATCTTGCTGGCCGAGATGTTAAATCAGCGGTAGAAACCAGCGTTTATCCTAAAGTGATTAATGCTCCTGTTGATGGATATTTATCAGCAGTGGCAAAAGATGGCATTGAACTGAAAGCGAGAGCTAGGGTTACTGTTCGAACAAATATACCTGGTTTAGTTGGTGGTGCCACAGATGATACTATTATTGCTAGGGTTGGAGAAGGGATTGTAAGTGCCATTGGTTCTGCTCATACGTATTCAGATGTACTTGAAAATCCAGATAGCATATCCAAGTCTGTTCTTAATAAAGGATTAGACTCTGGAACTGCATTTGAAATATTATCTATAGATATTGCAGATTTAGATGTAGGCAAGAATATCGGCGCTTCACTGCAAGCTGATCAGGCTGAAGCTGATCTAAGAGTTGCTCAAGCGAAAGCAGAAACAAGGAGGGCAATGGCTGTTGCAGAGGAACAAGAAATGCTGGCAAGGGTACAAGAAATGCAGGCAAAAGTAGTTGAGGCTGAGTCTGAAGTCCCGAAAGCAATATCTCAGGCATTTCGTGAAGGTAATTTGGGAATTTTTGACTATTATAATATGAATAATATTAAAGCAGATACTAGCATGAGGGATTCTATTTCAGATTCATCAGGGGCACCAAAGGATCATCCTGATGAATCTGAACATGACGGCTAATCAATAATAATATTTGATAAAATAAAGTAAACATTATGGGAAACTGGTTATTTTTAATGCTTTTGTATGTTTTCTTTGGCTGGATGAAAAAAAAACAGAGGGATAAAGCCAGAGAAAAAATTGAGAGTCAGGAAAGTTGGGACACCGGAGATTTTGTTGAGTTTGGAGAAGGAATATTAGATAGAATTTTAGGAGAAGATGAGGATAAAAAAGATGAAATCATTAGTGAACAGAATATTAATGAATATGAAGAAAGTGATTTGGATGTAGAGATAATTGAAGAAGATAAAGAAATTGCCAAGATACCTCCTGCTATTATAGTTGAAGAGAAAACAAAAAATCTAGAAAAAGAAGTTTCGGCTAGATATGATTATAGAGTCAAAAGAAAAAATATTAATGTATTAAATACATTAATTGATATAAATAACCCTGTAAAAACCGGAATAATTTTCAGAGAAATATTAGATAAGCCCAGATCATTAAGAAAAAAAATAAGGTAAAACTATAATAGTGATTCAAATATATTTTTGGACTCTTTTTCTAAATTTTTTAGGTCACTATTATTTTGAATTATAAAGTCCGCCAGGTGTTCTTTGTCTTCATCTGACCATTGTAGCGCAACACGTTTCATAAAATCATCACGTGTTATATTTTGTCGCGACATTACTCTCTCAGTTCTATACCTCAATAAGGAAGTAACAACAATAACATAGT
>CAJWMI010000032.1 GCA_913043185.1 uncultured Fidelibacterota bacterium
TTTTTAAATAATTGTTCATAGTTACCCTTATATAGCAAAGGCCGTGCCAAAGATGCTAATATTAAACAATTTATTTATTTTATAGAGGAGAAATAATTTTAAGATAGTTTATAATGAGTGACCAGGGCAGAAGCCTATAGAGAAGATTGTTTACAAATTGTAAACTTTTGTTACAAGTAAATAGTGTATTATTTTGATATAAATGAGGTGTTAGGTGAAAAAATAAAGCCCCAAAAAATTCGGGGCTTTATCACGTGTTTAGCAACTAGAAGGAGATAAAGTTTTTTTACGGCTGATACTTTTTAAATAGTTTTGACGGATCCTCATTGTCCGCAACATATAAAATAGGTGAGCAGTCATTGCAGTCCACCTTGACATAGGTTCCATCTCCGTCAGGGTCAACATAGTCTACACCACCAGGGAGGACAATATATATATAGTGTCCATCCTGATAAGGGCTCTTGATAGAGTTATTAGCAAATTCAGCCAAAAATTCAGTGTGGCCTACAGTTGAACCATCATCATTAATTACAGTGCTTCCGTCTGATATTCCGGCGCTGGCATCCTCGGTACCAAATATAGATCTCCAGTTAGCACCTTCAGCATTATCGTAACCACTGAAAGAAGTTGCAGGAGGTGCGTCTTCACCTATAACCGCTAGCAGCTGAACCTCACTGGCGTATCCACCTATTTGAACATCATACTTTTCTTGTCCGGGGAATCTGCCTCGTCCCTCGGAGGTAACCTTGCCGTTAAAAAAGTTTGACGATGCAATCACAATTTTATCGATCTCGGAAAGGGTTTTCTTTTCCTTAGCGCCCTCACCAATTCCTGAGAACCTGGGTGCGGCTGTTGTCGCAAGTGTTGCCATCATCGCTGTGGTCACAGCAAACTCAGCGAGAGAGTTTCCGCTGATGCTTTTAATTTTTCTTTTTATGTTTTTTATATTAATCATGTTATTTTTTCCTAACAGTTAATTCTTTCACGTGCTTTATTTATAACAATATCTATGCCAGAGAGGGTATGTTTACATTAAAAATAATTTTTCTTCTCTCAAAATAATTTTTTGTTAGTAATTTGCTAATCAAAACTATATCATATTGAAACAGCAATCTATTACATTTTGTATCACTATGATACAATTAAATATATTTATTTAGTCCAGATCAGATGCAATGGTCCAAAAAGATTTCAGAGGAATTTCACCCTTAATATAGTTATCAAGCTCTTCATAGTGAGTTAAAACCTGGTCTATTAGGTCATTCTGGTTCCACAGGCGAACCCTAAAAAATTCGTTCGACCTTTCCTGCTCAACATTGCTCTTAAACCCGCCCCATGATACCAAAAGGCCGTAGTTCGCTCCGACATCGTTCATGGTGCCTAAGAATTTGTCCAGGGTCGCAACCGGAATATCGTCCGCCTTAACCTGAATGCATATTCTTGCATCATCATCAAATCCCATTCCTCCTCTAGCGGCAAGAATATCCAAGTCTGAACCGGCCTCGTCTGAAGATCCCATGTGGGTAGTATATCCTTTTGCTTCCATTAGTGCTTTTACAAGTTTGGCCAGTCTGTGCCCCTTAAACTTAGTACGTATAAGCTGCGCAATCTGGTCCCTTGATATTTCCTGTAGAAGAGCTATCAGCTCGTTCATTTGCTCATAGCTGGTTTCATCATCCTTTGTCTGGGCCCAGTCGTTATCGGCCATGGTGTGAAAAACTTTTTCAACACTGTCTGCATTAAAAACATCTTTAAAACCTCCAAGCTGATAGAGGATATCTGTAGGGAAATACCCACGGGGAATATCTTTTTCAATCCACTTTATATCTCTTGAATGATAGTAGGGGTCTGAGTTATTTTTTTCATAATTGTATCCCCCGGTTATTTCACCAACGTGAAGAACTGGACTTAATTTACTGGGCAAGACGATCCAATCTTTTTGTTGTATATCATGTGCAAAGCTCCAGATCTGATCGGACCAACTAGCTAGTTTTGAAGATGGGAGAGTTGGGTAGAAATCATCTAAAACAGTTCTCAGCTCGGGCTGCTCTGATATTTTATTTAGGTCAGTCTTAAAACCGTCTCTGGTAAGATAGACCTTGCTCTCATGTATGAAGCGGTTTTCATACTCTCCAAATTTTCCGCCTCTTATTACCCAGATTGACATACATATATCCTTTTAATAGTTATTTATTTCAATGAAAAACTAATTTAACACAAATCTCATTCAGTTCTGCGATAATAAATTTACAAAATTTTATAGTTCAATATTAGTTATTGGCCAGTGACTCATACATGTCCCATATTGGTAAAAATATAGACAACGCTAAAACAAGAATCATGCCGCCCATAATCACGGTAATGATAGGCTCAAGCGTTGACGTAAGAGTACGCACCCGGGTTTTGGTTTCATTGTCAACCATGACAGCGATTTCTGCAAGCATATCATCTAAAGAGGCTGCATCTTCACCCACCTGAATCATTTTTATCATTTGTGCTTCAAAAATATCTGAGCCGTATTTGTCAAGTGATTCTGCGATCTTATGGCCTAGTCCGACATCTGACTTGGTGTTAGAAAGTTTATGGCGGACATAGCTATTGCCTGTGCTTCTTGAGGAAATAGTTAGAGACTCTAGTATGGGCACACCTGTCCGGTTCAGTGTCTCTAGAACATGGCAAAACCTTGAGATAGCCATGTTCTTAAATATTTTCCCAAATACAGGAGCCTTTATTTTAAATCTGTCCCACATTACGGCACCTTTTTTAGTTCGCTTGAGTTGAAAAAAGGCTGCGATAAATAAGAGAAACCCGGCTATTAGAAATCCAGAATAATTTTGTAGAAAGCTGTCTATACCAAGAAGAATTCTTGTCGGAAGCGGTAGCTCGATGCCGGTTTGATTGAACAAGACTGAAAACCTTGGTAAAATAAAGGCGACCGCATAAAAACCAACGCTAATGGTGATACCGATTACTATCATGGGATATCGTATTGCCTGTTTTATTCCATTTCTGAGCTGAAGATCGTAGCTGATAAAATCAGCAAGCTTAAACAAGACTGTTTCTAAAACGCCTGAGCTTTCTCCTGCCCTGATAATGTTGATGTACATTGTGTCAAATACTTTTGGATGTTTTTCAAGTGCACCAGAAAGAGTAGAGCCAGCAGAAATATCTTCAATAATTTTTTCTACGGTTTTATTTAATAATGGGTTAATAGTTTTTGATAGCATGGACTCTAGCGCGTCAATCAGCGGAACGCCCGCTTTTAACATGACAGAGAGCTGTCTCGAGAAATTATATATTGCGTCTGGGGGGACATTATCAAACACATTAATATCTAAATTTTCAAAAACAGATACTTTTTTTATTGTAATTGAGATCGGGTCAAGGCCCATCTTCTTAAGCTGTTCTTGGACGACTCTCTCTTCAAGAGCTTTTATCTCACCCTTGACAACACCAGACTTTTGATCTCTGGCAATGTAGGAAAATATTTCTACCGTGTTACTAGTCTTTGCCCCGGAGGCCATACTGTTCCAACTTTCTATAAAGTGTCATGCGACTAATGCCAAGCTCTTCGGCGGTTGTCGTCATGTTCCACTTGTTTCTTTCGACACTTGATTTTATTGCTTCCATCTCGATCTCTTTCAGTGTCGCAATTTTTGTTGTTATTGGGATCTCTTGAGGTTGTGTTTCTGTTGCTGTCTCATTAGTAGTATTTTCCTGAACTGTTTCTTTTTCTGCAGTTTTTGTGTCCGAGTCAATGGTCGTCTGTTTTTCATCTAACACCGAGCCGAGATCTTCTTCAGTTAGGTATTTATTATTACATATAAGAAGGGCTCTTTCCAGCGTATTTTCAAGCTCTCTTACATTGCCAGGCCAAGAGTAATCGATCAAACGGTCAATCGCTTTTGGGCCAATATAGGATACGCTTAGATTATGTTTTTTCTTTAGTGCTTTAAAAATAGCATAGGTAAGAAGAGGAATATCCATTTTCCTCTCTCGAAGAGGTGGCAGTGTAACCGGGAACACGTTAATACGGTGGAATAAATCTTCTCTGAATTTTCCCTCTTTTATTTTTTCATTTAGGTCCTGGTTGGTGGCTGAAATTACTCGCACGTCTACAGTATGTGTTTCTGCTCCACCGACTCTTTCAATTTCACCGCTTTCTAGGACTCTTAATATTTTTGCTTGAAGGGAGGAGCTCATGTCTCCGATTTCATCTAGGAATATTGTTCCTCCATTTGCAATTAGAAATTTTCCATCTTTTCTCTCATCTGCTCCGGTAAAAGAACCTTTCTCATGTCCAAAAAGCTCGCTCTCTAAAAGCTCGGACGGAATGGCGGGACAGTTAACGGATATGAGCGGTTTTTTATTTCGCTTACTGGTGTCATGCATAAACTTCGCTGTCAGATTTTTTCCGGTGCCACTTTCACCATATAGGATTGTTATAACATCCTTTTCCTGTATCTGAAGAAGCAGTGTGTAAATTTTTTGCATCGAGTCTGAGACACCAAGGATAGTACCTAGACCATGTGAATTAATTTGGATTCTCTGGTCTTTGCTTAGGCCTCTGCTAAAGCCGATAAATGTGCTGCAATTGTCTAAAAGTTCATTAAAATGTTCTACTGAAGATGCTTTTGGCTCAAACCATCCGGATAGACCATTTTCAAAGTCTGCAAGGATTTCTTGTCGACGCTTATCAGTCCTGACGATTGCGATAATCGGGGTTTTACTATAGTGCTCTAGCTGCCTAATCAGGTTACTAGGATCCATAAGAGGTAGCTGGTCTTCAATAAGAACCGCACCATACTTGTTTGCACTATCTGATAGCGCATTCATCGCGATCATACCATTCTGGACAGCATCGATTTTTTTATCAGAGTTTGTCAGAATCTGTTTTATATCATATGAGTCGCCAACGTAAAGAACAGTATCCATCTTAGACTCTTTCTGTTCCCAGTGTCTCTAATATTTCCTGGAGGGATGTGTCCCCTCGTTGTGCCTTTATGAGTCCATCATGTATTAATGAAAACATACCCGACTTGATTGCCTGCTCGCGGATAACATGACCGGGTTGTTGGTCCATTACAAGGTCTGCTATATCATTGTTCATCCGTATTAGCTCAAACAGCCCGACTCGGCCCTGATAGCCAGTATTTCTGCATGATAGACATCCTACTGCGCGGTAGAATTCCATGGAATCATCTACCTCTAAACCAAATCTTGTAAGCTCTTCGGGCTCAACCATATGTTTTTCACGACATTCTTTGCACAGTTTTCTTACTAGTCTTTGTGCCAGGATTCCTTTTACGGTTGAGGTAATAAGAAAAGGCTCCATGCCCCAGTTCAATAGTCTTGTAAATCCAGCGGCAGAGTCATTAGTGTGTATGGTGCTGAAAACAAGGTGTCCAGTAAGGGCGGCCCTAATCGCCAGCTCTACTGTTTCCTCATCTCGCACCTCTCCGACCATGATGATATCAGGATCTTGTCGTAGAATAGCTCGCAGTGCAGATGCAAACGTAACTCCAGATCTTCTGTTGACCTGTGCCTGGTTTATATTATCCAGATCAAATTCAATCGGATCCTCTATCGTAACAATATTAACATCGGGCTTGTCCATCTTGCTTAATGTAGAATAAAGGGTCGTTGTTTTACCACTACCTGTTGGCCCTGATACCAGTATGATACCTTCTCCGCCAACTAGCATATCATCGAACTGTTTTAGTATATTTTTTTCAAATCCGAGTCCATCAAGATCATGCATTGCGTCTGATATATTTAGAAGCCTTAGTACAGATTTTTCGCCATATAGTGTGGGATAGGTTGAAACACGTAGGTCAAGGCGATCGTCGTCCATATCAAACAAGATTCTACCATCCTGGGGCCTTCTTGATTCGGCTATATCCATGTTGCCCATAATCTTTATTCTTGATGTAAGAGGTGTGGCAATAGAAACCGGCAGGGTTTGAAAGTCAACCAGCTTTCCATCGATCCTAAATCTAACTCTTATGTCGCTCTCTCTTGTCTCTATGTGTACGTCACTTGCTCGATATCTGGCACTGTTTTCGATGATATTATCCACCAGCTGAACGATTCTTGTATCGTCGATATCGTCAATGCTAATGTTTTCATCATCAAAACCTGTAAGGGTTGACATTCCGTAGTATATATCGATCGCTGACTGGAGCTCATTGGCTGTGACTATCAATGGCTCTGCTTTAAGGCCAGATGCATTTCGAGCGGCATTAATAGGATCTGAATCAATCGGATCAACAATAGCGACGTTTAAAGTATTATTAAGTTTAAAAACTGGGAGGACGTTATACTCTCTAACGATTCTTTCTGGGATCATACCTAGTACAGACTTATCAACATCAAAATGTCCGAGTTCTACGGTTGGTATATGCAGCTGTTGACTTAAAAACCGGTTTCGTGTTTTTTCATCAATCAGTCCACTGTTAATCAGCACTTCTCCTATATACCCGCTGTTTGCCTCTTTGGATTGTTTTAACAGAGCCTGTTCTAGCTGTTCAGGCTCAAGTATTCCTGCCTCAATAAGCAGCAGGCCTATATTTTTTTTCCGTGTAATAGCCATTAAAAGAAATATTCTCCGGTCCACATATTAGTAAAGTACCAGTTGATAATATGGTTTCCACCGCCAACAGTTTTTGTCAATATAGTTAGCAAGGTTCCTGCTGCGATAGAGGGTCCAAATGGAATCATGTGGTCTTCGTCTACTTCCTTCGCAAGCAGAAGTATGATGCTCATAAATGCAGCAAAAATAAAACTTAAAAACAAGGCTAAAAGCGAGAGCTCGGTTCCAAGAAAAGAGCCTAAGACTAGTCCTAGTTTTATATCACCAAAGCCAAGGGCTTCCTTTCGAAAAGCCCAGGTTCCAATGGCTCCCATGATAAACAATGTTCCTCCAAATGCGAGTATACCGTAGAATCCCTCTAGAATTGATATCGGTAAAAGCCTAAAAACATGGGCGATTATAGAAACGCCCAAGCCAAAAATGATAAACTCGTTAGGAATAATAAAATGATCGACATCAATAAAAGTAATTGCGATCAATATGTAACACAATAACATGATAACGATAAACTCTAAAGAGAGGCCATAGATACTAAGAAGCGTAATCGTCATTAGGCCGCAGATTAACTCAATCAGTGGATATCGGATACTTATCGCTGCCTTACAGTTCCTACATTTACCTAGAATCAGTATATAGCTGAGCACGGGTATATTATCATACCAGGCGATCTGGGTTCCGCATCCCGTACACTTTGATCTTGGTCTAACGATTGATTTATTATGTGGCAGTCTATATATAATAACATTCAAGAAGCTTCCGACAGCAAGACCAATGATAAATGCATACGCCTGTACAAATGGGTAAAGATCTTTAATCATTTTTTTGCTCCTCTTTGGGTTTCTCTTTTAATAGCCTAATAACATCTTTTAACTGAAAAGGTTTTTCAAGCATACTGTCAGCGCCACTCTGTTTGAACATTTTATCGATAGTGACTCCGGATGAGCTACTCATAATAATTATTTTCGTTTCTCTATGTCTGTCATCGGATTTTATCAGTTTAGAAAGCTTATAGCCGCTTATATAGGGAAGCAGATCATTCGCTATAATAACATTTGGGCCCTCATTTCGTGCTCTAACATAGCCATCATATCCGTCAGGGGCTGTGATGACCAGATATCCACTTTCTTTTAGTCCACTAGCAATGTGGTCAATTGACTGTTCATCGCTGTCAACAACAAGTATAGGCTGTGGTAGTGACTCAGACATAGAAATCTAACTCTTTATATTATATTTAATGCTTTGCACATACAATTTTGTGCTACTTACCTCGATTACCTAGAATATAATAACAAAATTATACACGGCAACAATAAAATGTATCAAATTATTACATCAAAAATTTTTTATAAATGGTCAGTTGTTTCATTATGTTACACAAAATTCATTGTTAAGAGTAACTATTTGCAGTGAATAATAAAATTATCATCTACTTCTTTATTTTTATGATATTCATTAAGAGGTAAATAAATTTACTTGGTCATTATTATGTCAATATTCTCCATTCTACCCCCGTCTTTTACAAAATCAGATGCAAAGAAAATTGTTTATGATGTATATGGTTTAATCGTAAAAGTAAAAATCCTTGACAGCGATCGAGATCAGAATTTCTATATAGAGAATAAGGAAAATAAGTTTGTATTAAAAATCTATAACCCGAAAGAGTCTATCGATATAATAAATATGCAGACAAATGTATTACATCATTTTCAGGGAATTAATTCTGACTTAGTTGAGGCTCCTAGAATCATAAATACGCTTGATGGAGAAAAAATAGGCAACTTAAAAAGAAATAATACAGAATATGTTTTACGTTTGGTATCTTATGTAAATGGGACTCAGTTAAAAGACATTGATGAAAAAAGCATTTCCTACTATCAGTTGGGTACATTTATTGGCAACCTTACTAAGATTTTAGAATCATTTTCAGATCCTTATGCAAAAAGGATATTCCCTTGGGATATAGATAACATTGATTTTCTTAGAAAACATTCCAAATTATTTAAAGGGGAAAAAGAGGAAAAAATAATATCCCACTTTATCAAAGAATTTGAGAAAAATATTTTGCCCAAAAAAAATTTGTTAAGAAAAAGTATAATACATAATGATTGTAATGATCATAACATAATTGTAAATAATAATAACGAAATATATGGCATAATTGATTTTGGAGACATGGTCTACACCTATGCTGCCGCAGAGCCGGCTGTGTGTATTGCTTATGCTGTTTTAGGCAAGAGTGCTCCGCTTTCGATTGCAGCCGATATAATCAAGGGTTTTTGTTTTTCGAGTTATTTATCGCTCGAAGAAATAAAAGCCATTATCTATCTTGTCTGTATCCGCCTTTGTATTTCTGTGACAATGGCAAAATATAGAAGTGAAATATTTCCTGAGAATAAATATCTCATGGTATCTAATATCAAGGCATGGGAATTCTTATATTTTATGTATCAAGAAAACCTAGATATCTGGTCAAAAAGATTGGTCCAATATGTTAGACCATAGTGACATCATTAAAAAAAGAAGTAAATACTTAGCCCCATCTTTTAGTGTTTCTTATGATAGGCCTCTGCATATTGTTCGAGGGAGAGGGCAGTATTTGTATGATAGTAATGGTAAAGAATATTTGGATGCGGTTAATAACATCTCACATGTTGGGCACTGTCATCCCAAAGTTATTGAAGCCGCAAATAATCAAAACAAAGAACTAAATACAAACACCAGGTATTTGCATGATTCAGTTTTAGACTATGCTCAAAATCTTACCCGCACTTTA
The DNA here is from genome assembly GCA_913043185.1 of uncultured Fidelibacterota bacterium. The sequence continues at coordinate 9,366 of CAJWMI010000032.1, forward strand.
CCTAATGAATTAGAGATTTGTTATTTTACCAACTCTGGCAGCGAGTCAAATGACTTAGCTTTACGTATCGCTCGTTTGTATAATGATAGTTATGAGTCAATTGTATTGTCTGGCGCATACCATGGTCACACTTCCTCACTTATTGATATTAGCCCCTACAAATTTCTTGGTCCTGGCGGAAAAGGGAAGCCAGATTTTGTCCATGTAATACCTATGCCTGATATGTTTAGGGGGGAACACAAGATTAGAGATGCAAATCCTGAAGAGTATTATATCGATCTGTTAAAAAATACCATTACAAAGATCAAAAAAAAAGCAAAGCAGTTAGCTTTTTTTATTGTGGAGCCAATAATGGGATGTGGCGGTCAGATTATCATTCCTTCATCATTTATGACTGAAGCGTTTAAAATTGTAAAAGAAGCAGGCGGATTATACATGGTTGATGAGGTGCAAATCGGTTTCGGTAGAGTCGGTTCACACTTTTGGGGTTTTGAAATGAGTGGTGTTATTCCAGATATTGTTACACTTGGAAAATCAATTGGAAATGGGCACCCTCTTTCAGTTGTTATTACAAAAAAAAATATTGCAGAAGCCTTTAATAATGGAATGGAATACTTTAACTCTTTTGGCGGGAACCCAGTATCTTGTGAGATTGGGCAGGCAGTGCTAGATATTATTAAACAAGAAGAACTCCAAAAAAATGCCCATGAAACGGGAGCCTATTTATTAGATGGGTTGAAGGACATACAGAATAAATATAATATTATTGGCGATGTAAGAGGTCGCGGGCTGTTTATAGGTATAGAGCTTATCAAAAACCACGATAAGATGATGCCAGCACCGGATGAAACAGAGTTGGTAGTCAATCAAATGAAACAAAAAGGTATTCTTATTAGTTCAGACGGCCCAGACCATAATGTATTGAAAATAAAACCGCCACTAGTTTTCAATAGAAATAATGCAGACTATTTTTTAGAATCTTTTGAAGCTGTTATGTCGGAGAATGATTTTAAGGTTTAAAGATGAATAAGCAAGTACTAGCTATAATTGGTATTTTATTATTAGTCGGAGGGCTAATTATAATTAATAATAATGAAAAAAAGGTAAAAACATTCAATTGGGAAGATCAATCAGTTTATAATATTAACCGTGTAGAACCTACTGCACATTTTATCCCTTATGAAACAGAACGATATGCTCTAATTGGAGATCCTAATAAATCTAAGTTTTTTATGTCGCTTAACGGAAAATGGAATTTTCATTTTTCAAAAAACCCAAGTTTAAGACCTAAGAACTTTTATTCATCAGATTTTGATATCTCAGACTGGAAGACGATTGATGTTCCTGGGCATTGGGAGCTGCAGGGCTGGTCCCAGCCCATTTATCTTGATGAAGAATATCCTTTTCCACCAAATCCCCCCCAAATACCTATTGAGATAAATGAAGTAGGGTCTTATCGTAAATCATTTCAATATCCAGCTTATTGGCGCGGCCGAGATATTTTTATACGATTTTCTGGAGTTAGGTCAGCCTTTTATTGTTGGATTAACGGGAGAAAAGTAGGATACAGTCAGGGCTCTAAGACCCCTGCAGAGTTTAACATAACCCCATATATTAAAAATGGGCAAAACAATGTATCTGTTGAGGTATATAGGTACTCTGACGGAAGTTATTTGGAGGGGCAAGACACGTGGCGACTTAGTGGTATTGAGCGAGATGTTTTTGTTTATTCAGTTCCGAAAACAAGAGTTTCAGATTTCTATGTACAATCAGGATTAGACACAGCATATAATGATGGGATTTTTAAACTCGGTGTCAACCTTATTAGCAGTGAATCTAGCAGCGGGAAATATGTTGTTAGAGCTCTACTATCTAGTATTGGTTCAAAAATAGAGACTGTCTATGATACTACTTATAAAACGAAGATAGATAGCTCTCAAACAATATGGTTCGAAAAAAATATAAATAATGTAATGAAGTGGAATGCAGAACAACCGAATCTATACCAATTACAGTTAACGCTGTCAGACCCGTTTGGGAAAATACTCCAAAGTTTTACGCAGCAGGTTGGATTTAGACAAATAGATATAACTAATGGAACTCTAAAATTAAATGGGGAAGTACTTACACTTCGAGGAGTCAACAGACATGAGTGGGATCCTATAAAAGGTAGAACAATCGATGAAAAAAGCATGATCAATGACATAAAGACTATGAAAGAGAATAATATAAATGCAGTCCGATGTAGCCACTACCCTAATCAAGAACGCTGGTACGAGTTATGCAATGAATATGGTTTATATGTTGTAGATGAGGCGAATATTGAAGCACATGGAATGCGTTTCCATGATAAAGGGTATAAAAAAATTACGAATGATACCTCTTGGACTGGACAATGGTTAGACCGTGGGAAACGTATGGTAGAGAGAGATAAGAATCAGCCATGCATTATCATGTGGTCTATGGGCAATGAAGCCGGCGATGGTAAGAATTTTAGGATACTCTACGATTGGATAAAAAATCGAGATACTTCTAGACCGGTAGTTTATGAGCCGGCTAAAGGGAAAAGCCACACCGATATCAATTTCCCAATGTATAAGAATCTGGAATATATTTCTGACTATGCTAAAGAATATCCAAAGAAACCATTAATATTATGTGAATATGCTCATGCTATGGGTAATAGTGTTGGCAATCTGCAAGATTACTGGGATATTATTGATAAGTATGAATCATTACAGGGTGGGTTTATCTGGGACCTGGTAGATCAGACAATCTATAAAACTACAGAAAGTGGCAAAGAGTATTGGGCATACGGAGGTGATTTTGAGGGGACCTTTATTGAAAATGATTCAAATTTTTGTGCAAACGGTTTGTTAGCTGCTGACCGTATTCCTAATCCACACATGAATGAGGTAAAAAAAGTTTATCAGCCTATTAAATTCGATGCGATCGATCTTTCCAATGGCAAAATAAAAATAACAAATAAATATAATTACAGAAATCTTAGTAATCTAAAATTTACATATAGCATTATTGGTGATGATAAAGTAGAAATCTCAGGGAATCTGAGTTCTTTAGATTTAGAACCGGGTGAGTCAAAATCACTAACATTTAATCTGTTTTCAATTATTCCAAAACCCGGAATCGAGTATTTTCTTCTATTAGAAGTAAAAACAAAAAACCCGGACAAGTTGATACCAAAAAATTATTTAATTGCGTGGGAACAATTTCGTCTACCCATTAGCCGTTACACGATTCCGATAGATCCAACTGAGTTTTTACCAGTGTCTATAGAATTCTTTGATGGGTCAATATTGGTCAAGGGTGATGATTTTGATATTTCTTTTGGTCAAGATAGTGGGCTCATAGACCAGTATAAATATAAAAATATTTCTTTATTACAAAATTCCCTACACCCGTTCTTTTGGAGGGCGCCTACTGATAATGATTTGGGAAATGGTATGCCAGAAAGATGTGCGATATGGAAAAATGCGCACAAAGAAATATTATTACAGTCTTTAGACACTTCTGTGATTAACAACACCGCTATAATTGATGCCATGTATGTCCATGAAATAACACAGACACAGCTTAATATAGTCTATTCAGTTTATGGGAATGGTATGGTAAAGATAAAGCAGACACTGTATCCATCAGGCAGCATTCATCCTGAGCTTCCCAGATTTGGAATGAAAATGACGCTGCCTAATAGCTTTCAATATCTTGAATGGTTTGGTCGAGGGCCTCACGAGACTTATTGGGATCGTAAAACATCAGGGAAAATTGGAAGATATTCAGGCGAGGTTTGGGACCAGACATTTGCTTATGTAAGGCCACAAGAAAATGGCAACAAGACAGATGTAAGGTGGATGGCATTGTCTAATGGGTCAGTAGGTTTAATGGCAAAAGGTTTTCCAACTTTTGACTGCAGTGTACACCAGTATTCTTATTCTCTATTAGACTATACAAAAAATAGTCAACGCCATGGAAAGATTGATATTGTACCTGGTAACCAGATAGACTGGCTTATTGATTATAAACAAATGGGCGTTGGTGGTGATAACAGCTGGGGCGCAAGAACGCATGATAAATACACTTTGCCAATGGATACTACAATATATAACCTTGAATATGCTCTAGTGCCATTTGATAAAGAAAATAGATTAGAAAAATTATCCAGAATTAATATAGAATAATAAGACAAGGAATCCTTATGAATACAATTTCAATCGTTTCATTTATTATTGCCACAGCATCTGTGGCTTTCTTTACATATATAATTGTTTCAAGGATGAAAAAGTCCGACAGTGCCACAGAGGAATATTTTACAGGAGGACGAGCGCTTGCGTGGCCAGTAGTCGCGGGATCATTATTATTAACAAACCTATCAACTGAACAGCTGGTAGGATTAAATGGTGACGTTTTCGGTGATAAGGCTTTGGTGGGCATAGCATGGGAAGCATTGGCCGCATTTGCTATGATTGCAACAGCTTTATTATTTTTGCCAACATACCTAGCTAGCGGCTTTACAACAACCCCAGCATTTTTAGAAAAAAGATTTGATAAGATGACTAGGAGTATGGTATCCGGGTTATTTTTGTTTGGATATGTTACGGTTTTACTTCCTGTTGTCCTTTACACCGGTTCTCTAGCACTTATCACAATGTTTGACCTTGATATTTCTATCTGGCTAGTAGCCGCGGTTATTGGTGTGCTAGGTAGTTCATATGCAATTTTTGGAGGGCTAAAGTCAGTCGCAGTCAGCGATACATTAAACGGAGTTGGCCTGCTTATTGGAGGCTTGGCCATACCAATTTTAGCACTGATGTCATTGGGAGGGGGTTCTTTTTTTGAGGGGATCTCAATTTTGGGCACAGATAAACCAGAATATTTGAGAGTACTCACTCAGAATAATTTAGAGGGGAAGCCGGTAACGGTCCCATGGCCTACATTATTAACAGGAATGATGTTCATTCAAATTTTTTATTGGTCTACGAACCAGGTTATTGTACAAAGGGCAATGGCCGCAAAAAGTTTAGCAGAAGGTCAAAAAGGTGTTTTGTTTGCCTCAGCCATGAAACTGGTTGGGCCGATCATGCTCTGTCTCCCAGGGATTATTGCTTTACACATGCCAGACCTAGTTATTGAAAAGCAGGACCAGGTTTATGGTGCAGTAGTTAGGCATGTCCTCCCTGACTGGTCACTCGGACTTTTTGCTGCTGTTTTGATGGGATCGATTCTGAGTTCATTTAATAGCGCTTTAAATAGTGCGTCTACATTATTCTCATTGCAATTTTATAAGGGATATATCAATCAGAACGCCTCTGACCAGGAAGTGGTATCAACAGGAAGGAGCTTTGGCATTGGGTTAGCGCTGGCATCAATAATTATTGCACCTTTATTATCACAGCTAGACTCAATATTTCAATACCTACAAAAGGTTAACGGTATATACAGCGTGCCGATCATTGCTATATTTTTATTAGGTATTCTCACGAAGCACATACCTGCAATTGGCGCAAAAATTGGCATGGCGGTTGGTTTTATATCTTATGCCTATTTTGTTTTTTTCCCGATAGAAAATTTTCATTGGCTTCATATGTATTTCATTAGTTTTACATGGTCCATTATGGTAATGCTATTGATTGGATATTTAAAACCGAAGACTGATGAGGAAATAAAAGAAAGTGACAAACGTGATCCGGCACCTGTAGATATGACTCCTTGGGTAAAAGCGAAAGAGGCATCTATTGCTATAGTTGGTTCAACGGTTGCGATCTATTTTTTCCTGACCTGGGCAGCATCATAAAATTTTAATATTATTATGAAGAACGTTTCCAAGTTATTAGAGTGGAGACCTCCTGTCGAATGGTTAGAAATTAAAACAATAGATGTGCACACCGGTGGTGAACCACTTAGGATTATAATCGATGGATACCCCACATTATCTGGGAACACGATCTTAGAAAAGCGAAGATATGCAAAAGAAAATTTTGACTTTATCCGAAAAGCATTAATGCTTGAACCACGCGGTCATGCAGATATGTATGGTGTAATAATCACAGAGCCTGAGACAGATGAAGCTGATTTTGGAGTTATTTTTATGCATAACGATGGCTACTCTACTGGGTGTGGACATGCAGTGATAGGGGTTACAAAAACATTCGTTGAAACAGGTTTGATCAAGCCGATTGAGCCTGAGACAATGATCAGAATGGACGTTCCATCTGGTCATATCAAAGCATTTGCTCAGGTGGAGAATGGTAATGTTATATCTTCAAGGTTTATTAACGTGCCATCTTTTGTTGAACTTTTAGATGCAGAAATAGAGGTTCCTGACTATGGAATAATAAAGTATGATCTTGCTTTTGGGGGTGCATACTATGCTATAGTAAGTACAAGTGATTTAGGTTTAGAATTTGAGCCTAAGTATGTTAATGAGATTATTAATTTTGGAATGTCTATAAAACGTGCCATAATTGAAAAGGTAGAGATTATGCACCCTACTGAACCTGAAATGAATTTTCTGTATGGAACGATATTTACTTCTAAGCCAAAAAATCAAAATAATCATAGTAGAAATATTTGTGTATTTGCCAATGGAGAGGTTGACAGAAGCCCAACCGGAACTGGTGTCAGTGCTAGGGCTGCGGTTCATTATGCGCGTAAAGAAATTAATTTAGGCGACCCAATTACGATTGAAAGTATTATAGGTTCGACATTTACAGTTAGCGTTCTTGAGGAAACAAAATTAGGTGAGAAAGATGCAGTTATCCCTCAGGTCTTAGGTACTGCTAATATTATAGGAATGAATACTTTCTGGATTGATCCATTGGATGAAAAAGGTCAAGGTTTTATAATAAGGTAAATCTATTATGGCAAAAAAAATAAACCGCAGGAACTTTCTTAAATCATCGGCTTTAGTTGGAGCATCTACTGCATTATTCTCATCAAAAGCAATAGGATCAATCAGCGATGATAAAAAACTAAGATTAGGAGTTATAGGTACCGGACTTCGTGGCCAGGGGATGATCTATTTATCTCTACTAAGAAAAGATGTTGATATTAGAGCGATCTGTGATATTGACCCGGAGATGATTAACAAAACACTAAATATTATAAAAAAAGGAGAAGGGCCTCCTCCTGATGTATATAAAAATGGAGAAAATGATTTTTTGAATCTTGTGAAAAGAGATGATATAGATGCTGTATATATTGCCACTCCATGGGAGTGGCACCATCCTATGGCAATAGCGGCAATGCAAGAAGGTAAGCACGTAGGTACGGAGTGTCCGGCTGCTTTAACCGTTTCAGATCTTTGGGATCTCGTTAATACTAGTGAACGTGTAAATAGACATTGTATATTGATGGAAAATGTTTGCTACCGCCGTGATGTGATGGCTGTATTGAATATGGTTCGTAAAGGAGTATTCGGAGAGATTCTTCATTGTCAAGGGGGCTATCAACATGATTTGCGAGATGTAAAATTCAATAATGGAAAACAGCCCTATGGTGGCGGACTAGAGTTTAATGAAAAAGGGTATAGCGAATCAAAATGGAGAACCCAGCATTCTATAGATAGAAACGGTGACCTGTATCCTACTCATGGTATTGGTCCCATTAATACAATGTTAGATATAAACAGGGGAAACCGTTTTGTTCATCTAACATCAACCGCATCACAATCCAGAGGCCTAAATAAACATATTGTTGATCAGGGAGGTGCAAACCATCCGCATTCCAAAATAAAATTTAAGTTAGGAGATATTGTTACCACTGTTATTAAGTGCTCAAATGGTCAAACTGTAGTCCTGAGTCATGATACAAGTTCTCCGCGTCCATATAGTTTGAATTTTCGTGTACAAGGTACAGAAGGAATCTGGATGGTAGATAACAATTCAATATATATTCAGGGTATTAGTAAGGATGAACATCGTTGGGAGGCTGATGAAGAATACCTACAAAAGTATGACCATCCACTTTGGCAGCGGTTTGAAAAACAAGCCGCTGGCTCGGGCCATGGGGGCATGGATTTTTTTACTTTAAATGCCTTTGTCGAGCCGCTGAAGCGGGGACTGAGGCCTCCTCTTGATGTGTATGATGCGGCAAGTATGAGCGTTATAAGTCCGTTATCAGAAAAATCGATACGGCTTGGCAGCGCGCCCGTAAAGTTTCCTGATTTTACTCGAGGTAAATGGGAAACCAATAAACCAATTTTCGGTTTAAACCAAGAGTACTAATAAATGAATCTTTCCCAGCTCGATTGGGCAGTTATTGGTTTTTATTTTCTTTTTTCAATTATTATAGGAGTGTTGGGTGCAAAAAAGGCAGGCAAAGATGCCCGATCCTTTTTTTTAGCTAGTGGAGATATGCCTTGGTGGTTGCTTGGTGTGTCTATGGTCGCGACCACATTCTCAACAGACACGCCTAATCTTGTTACTGACTTGGTTCGTCAAAAAGGAGTAAGTGGTAACTGGGTATGGTGGGCTTTTCTTTTGACAGGTATGTTGACAGTATTTGTTTATGCTAAGCTTTGGCACCGGTCTGGAGTTTTAACTGATGTTGAGTTTTATGAGCTAAGGTATGGTG
>CAJWMI010000033.1 GCA_913043185.1 uncultured Fidelibacterota bacterium
ATAAAGTTTGAGAATACTCCACCTAGATGAGATGGATTGTAAACCGTGATACCATCTAATAATATAAGATTTTGATCTGTGTTTCCGCCTCTGATTACAAGACCCGTGCTAAACTCTGACGTTGTCAAAACACCTGGTAAAGCTTGTATGGTACGAAACAAATCAGGCTCAGCTAAAGAGGGAGCCGCTTTTAACATTCTCGGGGAAAGATTAACCCTGCTAGGCTGTATATTATACTTCCTCTGTATTTTCTCTGCGGAGACCTCTACCTCACTCATTGACACCGCCTGCAGAGTTAGAGCAAGATCTAATTTTTGAGCTTCTTGTCCATTAACTTTAATCTCATAGTTAAGCACTTGATATCCAACATAAGAAACTAATACTGTATAATCACCATCAGCGATTTCCTGGATGACATAATATCCGTTCATATCAGTTGCCATCCCGGCGCCGGTTTCTATTATGATAACATTCGCACCTATAAGCGCCTCACCAGTAGCCTCATCAGTTATAAAACCATAGATACTGCCCGACCCATCTTGAGCATTCAAGTAAAACGTATTAATCGATAGTATACTAACGAGTGAGGTCAGTAAGAATTTTTTCAGCATGCGTATTAACATTAATCTTATTATATATTTTTTCTATTTTTAAATCTGAACCTATTACAAACGTTATTCTTTTAGGGGCAAAAATTCCGTTTGCACCATAGCTCAATGCAACAGATTTTGTTGAATCAGAAAGAAAGTCAAACGGGAGATTATACTTATCCTTGAAATCTTTTAAAGCCTTAGTTTTATCATAACTAATTCCTATAACTGTAATATTATTTTTTTCAAACTCACTATAAATATTGCGGAACCCGCATGCTTCTTTAATTCATCCAGGCGTGTCTGCCATTGGAAAAAAATAAATGATGATCCTCATCCCCTTATAGTCAGAAAGATTATGAGTCTTTCCATCCTGATCTCTAAGCGAAAAAGATGGCGCATCATCACCCTCAGACAAAACTATCTTATCATTAGAAAAAAAATTTAGGTAGACCATAAAAATAAATACGGCAGGAATTATGAACAATAGTTTCAACGTTTATGAATCCTTTAGATAAGATAGATTATTAATATCGAACGGTAGTGGCTTTAGGCTGTTCTCTGAAAAATAGTTTGTTGAGTCACAGGTATTTCCCTCTAGAAGCATTGTTAATTGGTCCTTTGTAACAGGGAACCAGCTAAATCGGTCAAAAACTGCAGCAACAGTCTTTACTCCTATAACAGGTACGGGTAGAGCCCATTTTTTCTTACCACAAGCATGGCTAATTATTTTAATAATTTCTTTCCAGCTTAGTTCAGTTTCCCCACCAAGTTCAATCGTCTTGCCATAATCATTTTCTTTATCAATAGAACTAACAAAAATATTTGCTACATCCTTTATATATATCGGTGACATCGTAAAGCTACCTGCGTTCAAAGGCAAAATACCTTCATGAAAAAGAGGTGCTGGGAGAGGAAGACTTATCAAATCTTTTTTTAATTGAGTACAAAACTCTGGCCTATCGTGACCTCTAGGGTCACCGAAGATTAAAGAAGGACGAAATATTGTCCACTCCAATTCTGTATTTTTTAAATATTGCTCAGACATCCACTTTGTCTTCTGGTAGCCTGTACCATCTGGGCATACTCCATTAGCGCTCATCAAAATAAAACGTTTAATGCCTTTTTCAATCGCAGCGTCCATACAATTGACAGCACCCTCAAAATGAAGTTTTTCATAAGTAATACCTTGACGATGGAACTCTCTTATAATTCCAATATTATAAATAACTGCTTCCGCATCTTCAAGAACACTCATAATAGCATTTGTGTTGGCAATATCACCCTCCAGGATCTCACACTTTTCCGGAGAAATAATTTTTTGATGAGAGTTGGGTCTAACTAAGACCCGTGGGACATGGCCTGATTCAATAAGCTGATCAATAATATATGAGCCAACGAAACCAGTACCTCCAAACAGGGCTACTTTCATGCAACAGCACCCTGGTTCATGTCAGATGTATATAGCTTGTATTTTTCTGAACTAAATAGACTATCAATAACAGCTGTCCTGTATTCAAAAATATTTTTTAGATCATGCCTTATCCAAAGCCAGTGAACCAGCCGCCCTAAAATGCCAAACGGAACCACATACCTGATTCGATCTGTCACCTCAACACCATAATCCGTCTGCTTAAAGTTGTGTGTATGGTACCAAAAAACATATGGACCTTTTATCTGTTCATCTGTAAAGGATTTGGCAGGCACGTATGAGGTGATCAATGTCCGCCAGCGAACCCTAAAAAAAATAAGCTTAATCGTATAATCAATAACCGTACCCTTTTCCATATTGATAGGCGAAGGAGTAAGAATTCTAAAGTCCAACCTTTTAGGAGTAATAACCGCTAAATTTTCTGGTCTAGCAAAAAAGGAAAATACCTCTGCTATTGGCTTATTAATTGTTTGCTTTGTTATTAACTCGTATACCTTCATGCTATAAATAAGCCCAAAATTTAATTTTAGTATGCCTTTGAACCATCTTATTTTGTGATATCACCAAAATATTTTTTTATATCTTCAATGATCAGATAACTGGTTGGCACTAAAAGCAGGGTGATTAGTGTCGCAAACAATACCCCAAATGCCAGGGAGATTGCCATAGGAACTAAAAATTTTGCCTGAACACTTTTTTCAATCAATAGTGGAAAAAGACCGACAAAGGTGGTGATAGAGGTAAGAAGAATAGGCCTAAATCGTCTTGGCCCCGCAGTCAAGGCAGCCGCCATAACAGTTTTCCCTTCTTCTCTTCTATACCTGTTAATAAAATCCACCATTACCAGGCTATCATTTACCACTACTCCCGATAGCGCTACAATACCAATGATAGATAAAACAGCAAGGTTCATGCCCATTATCAGGTGCCCAATCACTGCACCCGTAAATCCAAATGGGATTGCTGACATAATAATTAGAGGCTGTAAATATGACTTAAATGGAACCGCCAATAATATGTATACCACAAACAACGCCAGGGCAAAATTCTTAAATAAGGATCCAAGTGTATCACGTTGTTCTCGTTGTTCACCTTCAAAACTATAGCTAACGCTAGGATAATCATCTAACAAAGCTTTTATGTGCTCTTTTTCAAATCTGGCTAATATTTCATTTGCATTTGCTTCAGTGAGGTCTACATCAGCCGTAATATTTATAGATCTTTTTCTATCCGTTCTCGTGATAGTAGAGTATCCACTGGACAGCTCTCCATGTGCAACTTGACCAAGTGGCACTTCTATATTATTCCCTACCCTTACATTCATCTGTTCTAAATTATTTAGACTGACTCTCTCATCCTTCGGATATCGCAAAAAGACTTTAACCTCATCTCTTCCGCGTTGGATACGTTGAACTTCATCGCCATAAAAGGCCTGCCTCACTTGACGTGCTAATGAAGACATAGAAATACCATAATTTTGCGCCTCTGGCCTAAGCTTCAACTTGATCTCATCCTTACCAGCACTAAATGAGTCCTTTATATCAAACACACCAGCATATGTTTGCAACTTATCTTTGAGTATGATAGTCACTTTTTTTAAATCATCTCTGCTGATACTAGAAAGCTGGATTTCAATTGGAGCTCCAGTACTAAATAAATCAGAGTCGAATGTAACCTGTTTAACACCAGGAATTGCGCCAGTCAACTCACGCCATATCTTTGATATTTCTGTAGTACTAATTGGTCTTTCTTCGCCTGGCGCAAGTTCAATCACACACTCTGCTAGGTGCGAACCAAAAAAGTTTGCATCAAGATTCCCAGGCCCTCTTGATGATTGTGTCTTTATTGGTTGATCACCCGCGGTAGAGACCATGTGAATAAAGATTTTCTGATCTGGATATAATACTTCTAAAGAATCTTTCAATTTATAGGCTGATTTTTCAATTTGATCTAATCCGATCTTGGTAATTGACACCGGAGTTCCCTCTGGATATTCAACTCCAGCAATAACAATGTCTGCCTCTAATGGTGGAAAAAAATTAAACCTCAAAAAACCACTTGCTACTATTCCGATGCTAAGAATAAATATAGAAATGGAAATTGCGATAGTATTACCACGATGATTAAGCGACCAGTTTAAAACAGGTTCATAAATATTTTTTATAAATCTCTGTAGACTATTGTGAATCTTTAATTGAATACTCGCCCACCATTTAAAAAATATATTATCTCTAGACTCATTTTCATCCCTCATATGGGCCAAATGTGCAGGCAAAATAGTCAATGACTCAATAAGTGAAAATATTAAAACCAGAATAGTTACGATCGGTATTATCTTCCATATTTTCCCTAATGCGCCCTCTACCAACACCATAGGAGAAAAAGTTACCATAGTGGTTAACACTGCAAATATCACTGGCTTTGCTACTTGGTAAGCTCCTTCTAAAGCTGCATCAGGACCCTTCAATCCTCTTTTTCTGAATATGTGTATATTTTCTCCAACAACAATAGCATCGTCAACTACAATCCCCAGTACAAGGATAAATGTGAATAGTGAAATCATATTTATTGACACATCAAACACAGGGAGTAACCAAAATCCTCCCATAAATGAAATCGGGATACCCAGAGATACCCATGCCGCTAGCTTAGGCTTTAGAAAAAGAGCAAGAACTATCAGTACAAGCGTAAGACCTAGATAAGCATTTTCTGTTAGCAACTCGATCCTACCTCTTAATATCACAGACTCATCTTTCATAGAAGTAAGTGAAATACCAGGCGGCATTAGAGGCTGCTTTATTTTCAGGTATTCATGAACAGCATCTGCAATGTCAAGAGCATTTTGTTCTCCAGTTCTGTAGACTCTAATTAATTTTGCAGGCTCACTGTTAAATTTTATATCATACTCAACATCTTGAAAGCCATCTATAATATTTGCAATATCTCTTAGTAAAAGAGTAGATCCATCCGCCATAGACAACACTGGTATCAGTCCAAAATCATCACCAGAATAAGCCTGCCCCTTAGATCGAATTAAAATTTCTCCGTCATATGTTTTGATTGCCCCTCCAGGGACGTCCATAGATGAAGACCTTATCCTGTTTGCGATGAAGTCAAATGTTAAACCATATTTTTGTAGCGTGTTCTCTGATATCTCAATGGAGATCTCACGGGGTTTTTTCCCTAAACGCGTCTGGGTTATCTTTGGAAGATCATTCACCTCATCTCGAATTTTTTCTGCAATATTCAATAAACTCACTTCATCGACTTTACCATGCACGGCTATGGTGATAACCTCAGGCTGACCATCGAAACTCCTTACAGTCGGTTTTTCTGCACCTTCAGGAAATGATATTATCGCATCTACCTGAGACTTGACCTCGTCTTTGACCTCATCAATATCATAACCGTTCTCGACTTCAATATTTATTGAACCATATCCTTCATTGGATGAGCTCGTTATTCTTTTTAACCCGTTAATACCCTGTACCTGCTCCTCTACCTTAACACAAATAGACTCTTCAATATCCTCTGGAGAGGCTCCTGGATATATAACCGAAACATTAATGATAGGTATTGTGATATCCGGAAATACTTCCATTCGCAGTCTTGAGAGAGTAAAAAGTCCTGCGATAATAATAAAAATCATCAAAAGATTAGCTGCCACAGTATTGGCAATGAACCATCGTATAATATTTTTCATTAGACTAGTTTTCTCTTACTGGCATTCCATCCACATATGAAGATAGTCTAGTGATTAGAACCCTATCGTTCTTATTTAACCCGTCTGCAACAAAAGCAAAGTCGTTTTCAAGTCTAATGACCTCTATAGATTTTCTTCTCAACTTTTGGTTTTCAACCACCCAAATCATGTCATTCTTTACAGCATTTCTAGGCACTACCGTTACCCCAGAATAAGAAAGTCCTTCAACCTCCGCATTGACAAACATTCCAACCTTTAGACCTATATTATTATTTGAAACCGGAATGGTTGCTATTACTGATATCATTCTAGTTTTTGGATCGATTTCAGACTCAGAACGAAGAATAAAACCATCTGCTTGAAAATTCTCACCCCCATAACTTGCAAATAAACGCACACTGGGTCGTTCTTTGATCTCTAATGTTGTTCCATCTAAGGGAATTCCTAGAAATGGTATATCTTTATCAGCGATTGGTAGTCTGACTTCAAAACTAGCAGTATTATAAATATCTGCTATCTTAAATCCAGGAGCCAAGTTTGTCCCAAGATCGACTAATTTTCTCCTAACTCGTCCGTTAAACGGTGCAATAATTACGGTTCTTTCTAGATTGCGCTTGGACTGTTCATATGCCGCCTCTGCAGCTGCAAGAACTGCTCTGGCCTGCGCAAGTTGAGGCTCTCTAAGCGTAAGACTTGAGGCATCACCTTTACCAACACGTTCCCACTCAAGATTAGCTAGTTTGGCTTCTGCCTCCTCTCTCTCAAGCGCAAGCCGCGCCTGAAAAAGACTTGATTCGGTTGATATGAGCGCTAACTCATAGTCCCTTTTTTCAATTTTCATGAGCGTGTCTCCATTCTGAAAACCCGCACCATCATGAAAATTATCAGAGACCCAAATAATCTTCCCACTAACTTCTGAGGTAACAGAAATCTCATGCTCAGGCCTTATGGTGCCTTGTGAACTAATCTTTGCACGAACCTCTGAGGGATATGCAACCATAGTCTCCACCATTTGTGGTATAATCTTTGGCTTTTGAAATTCTGCTTCTGGCTTAAGCTTAATCATAAGCATGAAAACCCCAATACTTCCTATTAGAATTATAATTGGACTAAATTTCTTTATATATTTATTCATTGTTGATCTCTATGTTTATTTTAAATCTCCACCTAAGGCCAAAATAAGATTAAGCCTGGTATCAATTTTTGTTTTTTTTGCCAAAAGAACCTGTGACCTTGCCTGAAACCACCGCTGTTGACTGTCTAAAACCGCAATCAGGTCTACAAGCCCAGAATCATATCGCTCGCGAGATAATTTATATGCCGCCTCAGCCTGCTTGGCAGCGTCAGCATAAGACTCTAATAGCACCTTGTTTGATTGTTCAGAGAACAGGGTCTGCTCAACCTCTGAGAATGCATTAATTATAGTTTTTATCAGGTCTTGCTCGGCAACGTTTTTTACCTCTTCACTCATTTTTTTATTAGCCACAAGCCTTCCACCCTGGAATATTGGAAGCCCAATGTTGAGACCCTGTGACCATATCTGATAGTCTTCATTTAGAATATCTTTGAGCTCACTTGAGGATGTTCCAACTGAGCTTGTCAAGGTAACCCCAGGAAAAAATGAGCTTAATGACTCTGCTGAACGATAGGATGCCGCTTGAGCCTTCGCAAGAGCAGACCTAATGTCAGGCCTTCTGCTTAATATCTCTGCGGGCATACTAGCCGGGATATCAGGCAATGTAGATGGAAGATCTTTGCTTATCAGGTAACTACCATCAGGATATTTACCAAGCATAGCTTCTAGCCTTCTTACTAAAGCAATATAAACCTGATGCCTGTTTTCCAGTAAGGCCTTTGATGAAGAAACTGAGGACTGTGTAAGCCTAACATCTAATGAAGATCTAAGGCCTTTTTCGTATCTTGCTGAAACCATATCCGCCAGCTCCGTAATGTTCTCAAGTGTCTCGATCGCTAGATCATATTGATTATAGGCCTCTGCAGCAGAATAGTACAATTTTGCTAACTGAACTTGCATAGAAAAACTAAGATAGGACAAATCATGTGAAACCGATTCATAATCTTTCTCTGCGGCCTTAGATTGATTAAATATTTTTCTCCAAATATCTATCTCCCACTGCATAGAAAGATTAAGTCCAAAATTATTTGAACTAAAACTAGTAACTCCATTACCACTATCGCCATTTTGATCTCCGCTTTGGCCCCCACCAAAGAAATCTTCAGAAAGACCAAAAGCTGTTAGATTTTGTTGTCGGCTTGATCCACTGAGGCCTAGGATGGCTGCCGGCAATCTAGGAGCAATATTTATCTTATATGCCTGTCTCGCCATTTCAAGCCTTGAGGCGATGCTCTTCAGGTCTGGACTGTTAGAATTAAACTCAGTGAAAACTTTGTTTAATATAGTATCCTGGAATGCTTCCCACCATTTTCCAGTGATCTCAGATGATTCTGGAATCGAATGCTTCCATACCTCAGGAATTGAATGAGTTACAGACAAATTTTTTGTTGTAATTGTGTCCGCACAGGAAGCGAGTAAAATAGTGAATAGTATAAGAATGTTTTTCATGAGGTTTTAGTTGTTGATTCAACTATATTAAATCTTAAATAGAAACTAGATTGTTATATATTTTAGTCAAAACAGATCGTAAGGATTCAATATCTTGCTCTGTAATCCCCTCTCGAAGTTGGTCTCGAGTTAATTCCATTATAGGAATGGCTTGTAAAAATAATTCTTTTCCTTTATTACTTAGAACAACTCTTTTTACCCTATGATCTAGCTGATCAGAAACTCTGACAACAAGATTTTTTTTCTCTAAAGTGTCAATTATCTTCGTGACGCTTGTTTTATCTTTCAAACAATATTCTGATATTTCTTTATGCGATAGGCCCTCATTTTCCCATATCGGGCCTAATACTATCCACTGATCCATAGATATATCTAGCCCAGAGTCATGAGAATTTTGTACAAACTTTTTGGTTGATAACCTGTGTACCTGACCAATTAGCATACCAAGATTAATATCACTTTTTAGTTTATCATTATCTGTCATATTGCTAATCTAATATATTATTAGTTGAAGGTTCAACTAATATAATCTATAACTGTTTATACCTATAATTATTTATTTAGTTTTTCTATACCACTCAGGTTTTAATATTATTTTTTCTTTAATGCGCTGCCTTATAATCTTATAATCATCCTCTTTCGGTGCCCAATCATTATACAATCCATTGTCTTTAAATATATTCTCTGGAAATTTTCTATCTGGTTCTGGTTTAAATCCCCTTTTTTTCATTTCGCAAATAATAGAATCATATCTCTTATGCAAATACAAACCTTTATTATAAAAAAAATATACGTGACCTTTGTTTAGAGTATAATGTTTGGGAACCTTTGATTCTTTATATCCACCTTTACTAACCAGGGTTCTTTTTAAAGAGCCGGCAACCATAAGAATTTCCCTATATTCTGCAATCAGATGCTGGTCATATAGTTCTAGTGGATTTATAATATTTATTCGGGTCATATTTATTACTTCACATCTTAAATCAAAATCTAACTGATAAAATGCGAATTATTTAATTGCAGTTATCGATGGGTATTTTATAAAAAATATTTTATTTATTATTACTATCAGGGTATCGAATCAGTTCAAAGATATCTTCATCATAAACTAATATTATAAACTACGTATTTATTCAATGATACAAAATACACTCATATTATTTAATACTTCTTACCAATCCTTCTCGGCGCCTATCAGCAGCGCCGTCTAGACCATTTGGGGTCACTATGATTAAATGAATTCCAGAATTTTCACTCAAGTTTTCTACTACATTGTAACCTCGTTTATCCAAATTTGCTGCAATCGTTTTCCCTTTATTATTTGCAATTTCTACCCGAACACTGTCACCTCGGGCAATTATATTTGGAAAATCTACAGCTTGCTGTGCAGTCAAACTCCAATCAAATACGCCAACAATCGTCTTTGAAACATAGGCAGGAATTGAATTTCCTCCGGGCGAACCTGTGATCATAAGTAACTGGTTATTACTATCAAATATCATCGTTGGAGACATGGAAGATCTGGGCCTTCTATTTGGTGCAACGGCGTTGGCAAGTCGTGTGCCATCTGCTGGCACTTCCCGGGCAAAGTCCGTCATTTCATTATTTAGAAGAAAACCAGCTGCCCATCGTTGGGACCCAAAAGCACTTTCGATTGTCGCAGTCATAGCCACCGCATTACCATTCCCATCCACAATGGAAAGATGAGTTGTCCCTGCTGCTTCTAGTGTATTATCCTTCCCCCAATTGGGAACAAAGGCAAGCGTATCAATAACCTGTGCCGGATTACCAGGGATTGGTTTCTCACTTGGATCAAATCGTTCACTAGCTCTATGTTTCAAATACGTTGGGTTAATAAGGGCATCAAGTGGAATATCAACCTCATCTGGATCACCAAAATAATGATCACGGTCAGCATATGCCAATCGTTGTGCATCAACAAATGCCACTATTTTGTCATCTTGATTTGTTGCAGTTTTGACCAAATGATCATACAATCCTGCAATCATGATTTGCGCTACACCTGAAGAAGGGGGAGATGTTGTACAAATGTTCATGTCTCTGAAACTTCCGCAGATTACAGGGCGGATTACCGTTTTATAATTTCTGATATCTGATAGTGTTAGAGATCCAGGATATGGTTCTTCTTGCACTGCAGAAACGATCGCTTCGGCGATAGGACCGCTGTAAAAAGCAGATTCACCTTCTTTGGCAATTCTTTTTAAAGTATTGGCATACTCAATATTGGTTAACCTATCCCCTTCTTGAAGAGGCTCACCACCAGGGAAAAAGTATTTTTTTGTTTTAGCGTTAATGGCAAGCCTTCCTTTTGTTTGTGCAGTGACAAGAAAGTCTGCTAATCTTGGAGACACAATAAATCCATTCTCGGCTAGTGCTATTCCATGATCGAAAAGTTCTGCCCATGGTAATACACCATGGGCTGCATGTGCAGTTGAATAAAGTCCTACAATACCTGGCGTGCCTACAGCCTTACCACTTGGCCATGCTTCAAGAAAGTCCATAACCGTACCATCATCCTTCATAAACATATCAAAAGTAGCTTCTCCAGGAGCTGTTTCTCTGCCATCAATAAAAGTTAATTTTTCTTTTCCATAATCATAGTGCAGTAAAAATCCACCACCACCTAGTCCTGAGCTTTGAGGTTCGACCAAACCAAGAACCACATGAGCTCCGATTGCAGCATCAACCGCGCTACCACCTTTTTCCAATATAGCAATCGCTGCCTCGACCGCATGAGGGTTGGCAATACTGACCATGGCACCATGATTCCATAGACTATTTTTTCCTGATTCTTTCTTTCCTAATACGGGGAATAGATGGCAACCACTAAATAAGCATGTACTGAGTAGCAATAATAATAATTTTGTTTGCATAAATTTCTTTATATCTACATGTAAAAAGTTTTGAACAAGAATCATAATACTAGGTTTTTCTATAAGTGGATTAAAATTCCGATTGCAGTGAATGTTCTGGACGCATTCTCCACATCTTGATATCTTTTCCTATCTCTTTTGTAAAGAAAGACAATCAATAGACAGTATACTCTAATTATTCTAAAATCGGAAATGCGGACGTGCCCTCCCAGTCTGGATCTGCACAACCAATCCATTCGCCTGTTAATGTATCTAAGATTACCGCATGAATTCGTCCAAATTGACCCGGAAGTCGTTTCATTTCAACCGTATACCCTAACTTAGAGAAGTAAGTGCTATCATTATTATTCCAACTAACTTTATCGACGACTTCCAAACTGATCCCCTCTTCAATAGGATGAACGCGGGGAGAATTCAATGCCTCCTCTAAAGATAAATCATGATCAATAATCCTGCTGATTACATTGACAATAGAAGATGGTATTCGGCTCCCACCCGCAGCTCCCATAGCTAAAAAAGGTTTATCATTTTTGAAAACAATTATTGGCGATATGTGCGACGGGACACGAAGATTGGGCTCGACTTTCCCAAGATATCCACCCATTGTCTGAGCATAGAGAAAACCCAAACCAGGAGTAGCCACCTTGGATCCCATCGTTGGCCCAATGGTCTGGGTTAGGGAGACTATCATTCCATTTTTATCCACTATCGTTAAATGAGAAGTATGCCCCTCTGGATCTTTTTGGACTCTTGGAATACTATCTTTTATTACTTTACTGGAAGCATCATTAACAGATCCATTCATAAACGGCGTACCAGCTGCTCTCTTTTTAGCCCAAGATTTCGATGTAAATCGTTCCGCATCATCTAAGGTTTTCTGTTCTTTCTTATCCAGATAGGCTGACTTAATTGCATGATAAACAGCCCTTCCCCATGCCCTGTTTTCACTCAAATTTACAGGCAATGCTTCCAAAATCTGTAACGCCTCTATCGTAATCGCACCATAGGCTGGAAGCCATAAAGCTTTGAGGCCATAACTACGGTAACTTCCATCAACAATATGAGATCTTTCTGCCTTGTAATCGGATAAAGATTTCAACGTTAGAAAACCACCGTTTTCACGAATGTCCGATACCATGGATTGCGCAATCCATCCTTTGTAAAATACATCTGGTCCTTTTTCAGAAATAGACTTTAATACTCTGGCTAAATCGCTCTGTATAATCCATTGCCCAGCATGTTTTGCAGTGCTGTCTTCATTCATATAATATTGCCGAGTGCCAGCAAACTCATTTAAAATATCTTTTACGGACTCCTGCCGATATGCTTCCCCAGGAAGGAGCGAAAATCCATTTTGGGCATATCCAATAGCTGGCTCCATTACTTGTTCTAGGGTTAGGCTACCAAAATCCTTTAGCCCATCCGTTAATCCCTTCACTACACCCGGTACAGCAATAGTTTGATAGCCATATTCTACACCTGCTGTATCATCAAATTCATAGTGTGCTGGTGCCTGAGTTGTTGCATCAATTCCATGTACCTCTTTGTCCACGGTATATATCAGAATTTGGGCACGACCGCCTATACCGCTCATGCTCGGCTCAACAACTGAAAGTGTAAAAGCCGCTGCAACTGCAGCGTCCATTGCGTTACCGCCTGATTCTAGGATTTCTATACCAGCATTTGTTGCCAAAGGATGTGCTGTTGTTACCACTCCATTCTTAGATCGTACAACTTTTTGCTGTTGAATTTGTCTAATATCATCAGATTGGTGTGCTAGCTGAGTACAGCTGACAACAAAAATAATTGTTAAAAAAATTAAGGCTCTCAATAAATGTTCCTTTAATTAAAATAGTTCAACTTTAAATTAAGGCTGAATATTTTTCCCCAAATGTAATTCATAATATCTATTTACGGCGGTAGCAAAAGCACTAGCATATCTAGACCAATTTTCTTCCGTATCCCGAATCTCAGGCTCTGGTAATTCAATCTGAATTGCACTGATAATACCTTCTTCTGATGATCCATGACGTGCTGTAATGTAACCACCACTAAAATACCGTGATCCTGCAGGACCAAGCGCATTGGCACTTGGAACACATTCATACCCTAGACTATCCATAATACTACCAAAACTAGTTTCTCCACGTAGAATACTGATAAACGAGTGTGAAGAAGAATCCGCTAAAACTTTGATGCTGGATTTATTCTTGAAGTCTATTGTATTCAATTCTTCATCGGTCAAATCTAATTCATAACCTTTGATCAGATATCCCAACCATGTACGTAAATCATAATACCCATCAGGATTCTCACCATGGCCGTGAATATCAAAGACTATACCACTACCATGGTTTACAGTTACCAGTTCTTTTGCAATATCCAAATAGTGATGATATTCTGCCCAGGCACGTTCCCCATAAATATTTCCTTCCGCCGCCTCAATCACTTCCCGATTTACGTCCAATTTTAAACGTTTTAACAAACAAAGAATCACGTGTGGCTTACCACCAAAACGTGCAGTTAATGTGTCCATGATAACTTTTGTTAATTGGTAGGTATTAGTATCAATTGCCGTAACACCTTGAGTCCGATCGGCTATTTCAGTTGGCTCCATCCAACCTCCATGGGACGCAGATAATATTATAGGCAGTGATCCCGAATGATACTCAATGTACTTACCATGACCAAAATAAATCGAATTTTCTACATAGGGCCCATCGTGACCAAGATCAGGGAACCTATCCTGTTTTGAATCCTCACAGGTGATGAAAAAGAAAACAACAAATGTTATCACAATCAAAAACTGAAATTTTAGTTTGGATTTATTTTTCTTCATTCTTTACAAACATATGGGAATATTTATTTATACATAAAATTAAAAAAAACTAAATGACCCCACAACAGAGGTCTACATCGTTCAAAATGAATTTATGCTTGATGTTATAAGATCAGAACTATTAAAAAAAGCTCTGGTAAAAAATTACCAGAGCTTTTTTATCTTGGGGGTTGTACATATAAAATAAGTTTTTATTTTAACCCTTTTGGTCATTATTTTGTTTAAATCAAAATATATGAATTATTGATTGACCTCTGTTTGTACATATAATCCTGGGTCATCTTCCATTGTACTATTGGAAGTTAGCTCATCCTGTGCATAAGGAATCCGTTCTACATGTGCTGTTGCTGCGGTAGTATTTAGCGGAAAAGGAGGGATCAGATTTGTTTCACCATCTCCTCGTAGGCGCCTATGATCATTGAAGGGCATATAAGTTCCAAATCCAGACACATATCTTTCTTCAATAATCTCACGAAGCAGTGCATCTGAAGAAGAGACACCATCGGTATTTTCCATACCGCCGGATGCAAAATCAGCAGCTACATAGGCATCATATAGAATACCTGCCGAATCATTGTACGTAGCGTTCAAACGACCACCGGTAGCCAACCAGGCACGATATTCGTTTAAATACCCTAATCCATCTCCACCAGTCCGTGCTGCTGCTTCTGCCTTAATCAACTGGTTTTCAAAATAAGTCACCATCGGCATTGGCTCAAACCGTTCAATAACGCCCAAATTAGCATCTCCTGAGGTCTCATCAATCTTATAGTAATTATGTCGAGCTGTTTCGTTTGTCTTGGCATTGCCTCTATAGGCAGTGGTCGTGTCATTCAAGAGCTCTAACAAATAGCTGCCGTTGTTTCCCAGGTCTCCTGTTCTTGATCCAGATAAAATTGCATTAAAAAGGTTCTTATCACCTTCTGTAACAGCAGCATCACCTCTAGGAATAAAATTCATATCACCAGCAGAAGAAGAAATGCCATTTGTCGCAGCTGCTAGAGCACCTGCATAATCACTTTGAATCAACGCATAACGGGCCTTTAGCGTGTATGCCGCAGCGAGCCACTTATCCTTATCACCACTATAGTAGATATCGTAAGCATCGGAACGACTTGAAGCGCTTCCAAGATCAGAAATAGCACCATCCAAAAGGGATGTTAAAGCACCTAAGATAGATACCTGAGAATCAAACTTTGGATCCTCCACTTCTGATATCGCTTCTGAATAGGGTACGTCTCCCATTAAAATGGCCAGAGTACCAACAGCGTGGGCCTCAAGCACCTTTGAAATTCCTACCAGAAGTTTATCCTCAGGTACAGTCTCACGTATAAGTCGCACATTAGTCAAAACACCAGTATAACACCCGTTCCACTCATCATTAGATTCAACCGTGGACAGTGAATATCCATAAATGTTTGAATAAAGGGATGCGTAACCTATGAGCTGCCCAGAAAACATCCCAGAGATCCTGTTGAGATGACTATTTTGAACCATCACATTCGCAAGCTGTGCACCATTTAAAAACAAATTCGGAGCAGGATCATTTAAAGTTATATCATTTGGATTATCGTTTAAATCCGTCGGGATTTCACAGGATATCAGCACCAACATCCACCCAGATAAAATTAGACCAAAAAAGTTCTTCATTAGTCTATGATCTTTTTTTGAATTTTTCATTATCTAACCCTCCTTTAATAATTTACCGAAATTGTGAACAGATAGGACTTCGTGCTCGGATTAGTAAAATAGTCCAATCCAAACCCATTAGCCACTCCAGCCTGGTTAGTGGCTGGATCGATACCTACAAGCTCTTTATACCATGCAAACAGGTTACGGGCAGTCCACCTCATTGTAATGGAGCTCAGGTTGGTGTTTTCCCTAAGCGCTGGCGAGGAATACGTATAAGAAAGTGAAAGTTCTTTTATACGGGAAAATGTAGCATCCTTTACTGCAAAATTGTAGGCCTGGTTATCACCAAACCCTCCACCAATACCATGCCGATACCAAGCTTCATCAAGCAGCACATCACCACCACCAAAATCATGGATATTGCCGCGGACAAACGTACCAGCAGCGATAGTATCGCCGTCAAAGTTTACATAATCTTTATCAAGTGTAAGAGCGCCGGCTGTTTCTTCAGTTGTGCCAAAGCGGCGTAACACCCACTGTGTCCTTGGAGAGTAGTCACCTCCCTGAGAATGTTCAAATAGAATATTCATATTGAAACTCTTCCAGCGGGCATTTAGTCCTATAGTACCACGCCAGTCTGGGTTCGGATCACCAAGCACCATAGGCAATGAAGTAATTTGAGGAAAACCATTTACATCTAAAATCAGTTTACCACCTACTGTACCATCTTCTGTTTGCGACCCTGTACCATAAAGGGACCCCACTGGAAAACCTACAGTCGCAACCGAGTTTACGGATCCAGTACCTAAAAAGATAACCTCAGTACCAGCCAAGTCAGTAACCTTGTTTTCATTTTTAGCCCAGTTAAAATACAGATCTAGAGCTTTATCAGACTCGTTCATCAGCAAATATGAACCATCTAGCTCAAAACCTTTATTCTCCATAGTAGCTGCATTCATATACTGCGTATCGTATCCAGTTGACGGAGATTTTGATACGTTGATCAGCATATCTTCAACCAGATTCGAATAGCTTGTAAGGCTCAACGCTAACCGGTCATCAAGAAAACGTAAATCTAAGCCAAACTCTGTTTCTGTTTTCAGTTCTGGTTTTAAATCCGGGTTGCCTTTATCATCATCCACTCGATATCCACCGCCGAATAAATTTATATCAAGAGGATCACTGTATGAGCTATAGGCAAACCCAGACTCGGCCGCAGTTTGAAACCGATGAGCCGAGGGCCGAACACCCACTTGCCCCCAGGCAAACCGGAACTTTCCAAAGCTGAGCGGTGTACCTTGCAACATATCCGAGAACTGGTATGCAACATCCATGGCAGGATAAAAGTACGGATCACTGATTGTGGAGTGGTCCTCGCTTACACCTGAAAGGTTTACATATAAATTGTCCATTGCTGAAATAGACAGGAGCCCATAGGTACGGCCAGAGCGAATAAACAGTTTACTATTCTCAACTGTTGAGGCTTCTGCAGATGTGTTAACGTCAACCGTTTGTTTGTCCGTGTTTACCAGGAAACTGGAGATATTAAAACTGGTCCTATTATAGGCGCGATCCCACCAGTTATATCCAGCGGTTAGATTCATAGAAATCGTTCCCAGATTCAGGTTTCTACGTGCGATAAAATCATAGTTAACCTCGCGGTTTGTCAGAGCATCTTCTGCAAAAACACCGGAGCTTCTTGAGCCGGATGATCCCATAGGAAAAAACCAGGACCTATCATCACCCCAGGCATCAATCCCTGCTCTTATGACAAGGCTAGTATTCTGATCAGG
>CAJWMI010000034.1 GCA_913043185.1 uncultured Fidelibacterota bacterium
ATGCTCGTGAACACGCCGTAGATCCATCTATGAGTCCTGAGGTAATTGATATGCAGGGAAAGCTTGTATATGGTTCAACTAGCTATTCTCGTTCAAAAGCCGTCAACCGTGGGCCAGTAGGATATGCGTATTCCATGGATGATAGAAATGTCGGCCAACGTGTTGGAAATAACCCGCTAGTTATAGAGGCAGTAGGTTCTCTAGATGATGATGTCTACATCACAAGTATGGATGCTGAAAAAGTGAGAGATGCTGAGAAAAGCTTTGGGGTTCTATCCAATTGTAGGGTTATGCTCTTGTTACAATAAATGGGGAGTATTATTAAAAACAAACGAATAATTAAAAAAGTTATTCATGTTCATATTTGAACGGTCATTCATTTTTGAGTGGCCGTTTTTTTTTGCCATAAATGAAGAAAATTAAAAATAGAAAAGAAAAAGAAGCTGTTCTTTTACTAGATGATGGAAGATTATTTAGAGGGATAGTACTTGGAGCATCAGGAGATGCTATAGGGGAGGTTTGTTTTAACACGGGAATGACCGGTTATCAAGAAATTTTAACAGACCCATCTTATGCAAAACAAATGGTTACAATGACCGCACCACATATTGGAAATTATGGCATAAACAGCGAAGATGTTGAATCAGAAAAAATACAGGTTTCAGGGTTTATAATTAAAGAGGAATCATTTATTCCATCCAACTGGCGATCAGAAATTTCTCTAGCAGAATATTTAAAGAAACAGAACGTTGTTGGTATAAAAAATATCGATACCCGGGCTCTCACAAAACACATAAGAGACAATGGGGCAATGAACGGCATTATATCTTCTAAAACTGTTAACATAGATGAGCTAGCAAGTAAATTGAATGATGCGCCTTCAATGGAAGGATTAGATTTGGCTAAAATTGTTTCAACAAAAAAAATCTATCAGTGGTCTGAAAAGGGAAGGTACAAGATAGCAGCAATCGATTTTGGTATAAAAAAGAATATTTTAAGATTGCTAGAAAGTTTTGATTGCAGTGTGACGGTCTTTCCTGCAAAAACTAAAGCACATGAGATCTTATCTTATGACCCAGATGGGGTGTTTCTATCAAATGGACCTGGAGATCCTGCAGCTGTTGGATATGGTATTGAGACAATAAAAAAACTCCTTGGAGTGAAGCCAATATTTGGTATATGTCTAGGGCATCAATTACTAGCTCTTGCGCTAGGAGCAAAAACATTCAAACTAAAATTTGGACATCGTGGTATAAATCACCCGGTTAAGAATATTAACTTGGGGACAATTGAAATCACCAGTCAAAATCATGGCTTTGCAGTTGAACTTGATAGTTTACCAAAAAATATATTGTCTACTCATATTAATTTGAATGATAATACCTCTGCGGGAATCGAGTGTGTTGATCATCCTGCTTTTTCAGTTCAATATCATCCAGAATCAAGCCCAGGCCCGCATGATAGTCGTTATCTATTCAAAAAATTTATTGGAATGATGGATGCCTAAAAGAACTGATATTAAATCTATTTTGATCATAGGTGCTGGGCCTATAGTTATTGGCCAAGCTTGCGAGTTTGATTATTCGGGAACGCAAGCAGCAAAGGCATTAAGGGATGCGGGATACAAAATAATTTTAGTCAATTCTAACCCAGCCACAATTATGACAGACCCTGAAATCGCTGACTGCACATACATTGAGCCAATCACTGTTGATTATATAGCAGAAATAATTAAAAAAGAAAAGCCAGATGCCATTTTGCCAACAGTCGGAGGTCAAACTGCGTTAAATGTTACAATTGAATTAAATGATAGTGGCATATTGAAAGATAACAAAGTTGAACTTATTGGAGCACAAATTGATGCAATACAAAAGGCTGAAGATAGAGAAAAATTTAAAGAGGCAATGGATGAGGTATCAATTGAGACTGCTCAGGGGAATTTCATATATAGCTGGGATGAGGCAAAAATATTATTGGATGAAATTAATTTCCCTGTAATTATCAGACCATCATTCACATTAGGGGGCACTGGTGGTTCTACAGCTTATAATTTTGATGAGTTTCAGAAACTTGTTGAAAAAGGATTAGATGCAAGCCCAATTAATGAAGTTTTGATTGAAGAATCTCTATTGGGATGGAAAGAATTTGAGCTGGAAGTAATAAGAGATAAAGCGGATAATGCAATTATAATATGTTCAATAGAAAATATTGATCCAATGGGTGTACACACTGGAGACTCGGTCACAGTAGCCCCTGCAATGACACTATCTGACAAAGAATTTCAAAAGATGCGTAATTGGGCATTAAAATGTATAAGAACAATTGGTGTAGAAACTGGCGGGTCTAATGTCCAGTTTGCGGTTAACCCTCAAAATGGGAGAATGATTATAATTGAGATGAACCCCAGGGTAAGTCGTTCATCAGCTTTAGCATCAAAAGCTACAGGTTTCCCGATAGCAAAAGTTGCTGCAAAACTGGCTGTTGGCTATACGCTTGATGAACTCCCGAATGATATTACTGGTCAAACATTAGCTGCATTTGAGCCATCCATTGATTATATAGTTACAAAAATACCAAGATTTGATTTTGAGAAATTTCCTACAGCAAGTGGACATCTAGGAGTGCAAATGCAAAGTGTTGGTGAGGTGATGGCAATTGGGAGAACCTTTAGAGAGTCAATACAAAAAGCATTTAGATCACTTGAAGTTGGTATTGATGGGTTAGAGCCAAAATGGGCCTTCGAGCAAGATCCGGAATTAAAAAGAGCCAGATTATTTGATTTAACTAGTTTGCGATTTGCAACTTCATTTCGTTTATTAAAAATAAGAGAAGCTTTTCTTAATGGTAAGACGGTTGATGAGATCTTTGAAATAACAAAAATAGATCCATGGTTTCTTCATCAGATAAAAATGATATCACTTGAAGATTATTCTTCTCCAATGAAACAATTAAAAGAGAACGGGTTTTCAGATGCCCAAATAGCTAAGAATACGAACTCAGCGAATGAAAAAGTCCGCGACTCAAGAATAAAAAATAAAATAACTCCTTCATATAAACTAGTAGACACCTGTTCAGCTGAGTTTAAAGCAAAAACACCTTACTGCTATTCAACCTATGATCATGAAAATGATATTGAGCCATTAAATGGTAAAAAAATAATGATTTTAGGAGGTGGACCTAATAGAATTGGACAGGGGATTGAATTTGACTATTGCTGTGTACAGGCTGTTTTTGGGTTAAAAGATTTAGGCTATAAAACAATAATGGTAAATTGTAACCCTGAGACCGTCAGCACAGATTTTGATTTAGTGGATCGATTATATTTTGAGCCGGTTACATTTGAAGATGTGATGAATATTATTGATTTTGAAAAGCCAGATGGTGTTCTGGTTCAATTTGGTGGGCAAACACCATTGAAAATTTCAAATATGTTAGCAAATGCGGGAGCTCCCATTCTTGGTACCTCGCCAGTAAATATTGATGTAGCTGAAGATAGAGAGAAATTTGGTAAGATACTGAACAAATTAGATATTTTGTGTCCTACTTATGGTACGGGAAGGAGTCTTGAGGAAGTTGTAGAAATAGCAGATGGGATAGGTTATCCAGTTCTTGCAAGGCCTAGTTATGTTTTAGGGGGTCGTGCAATGGAGATCGTTTACTCTCAAGATCAATTAATTGATTACATAGCGCGATCTGCCGATGTTACAAAAGGCCATCCAATATTAATTGATCAATTCCTTGAGGACGCATTTGAGTTTGATGTAGATGCACTGTGTGATGGTGAAGAGGTTTATATAGGTGCTATCATGCAGCACATTGAAGAAGCAGGAATACACTCTGGAGATTCTGCATGTGTTTTACCACCTTATCAAATAAAATCCAGTACGATAGATGATATAGAAAAAATAACAACATTGTTATCTGTAGAATTAAATGTAAAGGGATTAATTAATATACAGTTTGCGTTCAAAGATGATAATCTATACGTGCTTGAGGTGAATCCCAGGGCGAGTAGGACAACACCCTTTGTTAGTAAGTCTATAAATGTTCCACTAGCAAAAATAGCTGCACAGTTATCTGTTGGCTCAAAGTTAAAAGAATTTGATTTGCCTGAATGGAGTAGCATAAAACACACATCAATTAAGGAAGCCGTTTTGCCATTTAATAAATTCCCATCAGAATCAATATTTTTAAGTCCAGAGATGAAATCAACTGGTGAAGTTATGGGTATATCTGACAGTTTTGGGTTATCATTTTATAAAGCCACTCTAAGTGCAGGGACACAACTACCAAGCTCTGGTGTGATTTTTGTTTCTGTAAATGACCAAGATAAATTTAATATTATAAATATAGTTAGAGGATTTTCAGAATTGGGGTTTAAACTAATTGCTACCAGTGGTACTGCAAAAGAGATAATGAAAAATGGTATGGACGTAAGTACGGTATATAAAGTAGGGGAAGGGAGACCAAATATTGTTGATCATATAAAAAACAATGAAATCAGTCTTGTTATTAACACTCCCTTAGGTGCACAGTCTAGATACGATGAGGAATCTATAGGCAAGGCTTGCATTCAAAAAGGCATCATGGCAATTACAACTATGTCAGCAGCTGATGCTGTATTACATGCGATACGTACCAAAGAAAAAATAAAAGTAAAATCAATTCAAGAATACCACAGTCTAGTTTAATAGTTTGTGCTATATACCAGATTAGATATTCTGTTTCTTAGTTTTATTGAAATATATATTGGTATTACAGCAGCAGTTATCATCCAAAGTCTATCAATTAGCTGATGAAATTCTACATAGGCCATTGTATCATAAAAATAATCACCTGAAAGACCATTTATTTGCATTGTGATTTTAGCAATACTTGCAAATAAATGAATTACCAAATAAATAGATCCCAATAGATTTTCATTTTTGGTCAGATTTGCAACCCTGTTGTAATAGATATAGTTTTTTATGCTTAATAATGAGAGGGCTAATATCAAAAATGTAAATGGGCCAATATGAAAAAACATACTTTCCTCTGGAGTAACGGAAAAAACTGTTGTAAATAAAATAATACTAATTAATTCAATCCCACTCGAAATAGAAAATAAAGTAAAATCTAAAGTTGTTACTTTTAAAACTAAATATGCTTCATAAATACGAAGCCAACTAGCAATTATATAAGATGTTAATAGTAAAAAATTTATTACCCAAATTGATGGTAAAACATATGTTGAGGGGTAGGCATCAAATAGAATACATATATTGTTATATCCAAACATATGAAATAAGGGATTATTTTGAAAATCCACATTAGAATAGTTTATGGTAAGCCATGCCCCAATAGCTACCAGCAACCAAAAACATAAATATGCATAAAGTCTTATACCTTCTGGATTAATCTCCCAAATTATTTTTTTGTTTTTCTCATCAATTTTTTTATTTATTGCAAGCCACATCAAATTTTTCTTTCTATTAATAAATTATTTTTGGTTCTTTGTTATTGTACTTCATGCGTAATGCACTAAACTTTTGATAAACCACGAATCTAGCTCTATTCATATTTCCGACAGGTTTATTTTTTTTAAGAGTGTTATAAGGGAAAAAAGTTTCATCTTCGCAAGACATATCAATCTCTGGAATATTAAAGTTTTGTTTTGGAATAATTAACTTTGCCACTTTTATATATGGAGAATCTTTTTCTTTCCATTCAATACGTGCCTTATCCAATGACATATTATCTTTTCTTAATTGAATAAAAAATTCAAAGCATGCATCATTTTCATTAAGATAATGTTGCATATTCTCTCTTAAAAAATTATCTGAAGGGGTTTCTGGTATTTGATATGATATATTTCCAACACATGGTTTTATTATATATTTGACTTCTTGATTGTCCCCCAGCTTAAAGGGCACCGGTGTGAAGTAAGGTATTTCTAGTGGGTTTGAAATAACGATACTTTTGTTTTTTATAACATCTATATTTTTGAGTATTGATGATATTTTTCTAAACTGGAATAAGTTTTTGAATATCCACTTATGTTTGTTTTCATCGAATAAAAATAGATCAATCATCTCCTGTGGGTCATTGCAAAAAAATATGTTAGCGCTAACCAAATGTAGATCAACGTCACCTATATCACTTAAGTTAATAATCCTTTCACCTGGTACGTCTTTTAACTTTATAGAAATACTCCTTCCATCTGGTATTATGTCAGGCTGCACCCCTAGATTCCCATTCGCGAATCGAATTAGAGCTTTATATGTTTTTCCTGAGTTTATAAAACCTTTAGAAATATTTTCTGGGAGATTATTATCCACATTGAATGTCCCTTCTAAACATCCATGCGTTTTAGAATTTGTTCTTCGAGTAACTATATTACCACTTCCTAATGCTTCTTGGATATCTTTCATGTATAGTCTTTCCTGTAACTGAACTAACTCATTGATAAGATTGAATTCATTTTCATCAACTATTTCATCTATGATAATTTCTTCATATTCAACCCCAAATGATTTTGTCTGTGAGGATGAAAAACAAAACAAGAATAAATAAATAATAGTAAATGGTTTTAGCATTTTAAAATATAACTATTCAGATTGTTTTTTTGCTCTTTTTGCACGCTGCATTTTATTTTCTTTAGAAGATTGACCTCTACTTAGCTTTTTACTTTTATAAAGCTCAAACTTTGATTGGATCATTTTTCGTGGCCAGTGATTATTCAAAAGGTCAATATCTGCTGTTTCCAGTTTCGGATCTAGAGTGAAAGAGGAAACTTGTTTTTTTGTAGCGAAAATTTTTGTTATTTGCTTTCTGTTCATTTTCCATATCTCAGCGGGGATTTTTATTATGAAGTCTGTACCATCCTCATAATTTAATTGCAAAATGATCGGCATAACCAAACCGCCAACATTTGAGAATTTTATTTCATAGTAATTTAAGTTTGCATTATAGATTTCTTTTTCTCTCGGCTCTACTACAGAACTATCGCGATAGCGAGAAAATTCTTCTTTATCCAGTATTGTTACTTCAAATGGATCATACTTATTGTAAAAGTCATTGGCAACCTCATCAATCTCGACTACAGTTTCCTGAATATCTATTTTATTTCTTTCTTGCCATATTTGGATCGGCTCTTCATCTTTCTTCTTTTTTCTTAGGGGGAATTCAATATCTGGATTTTTTGTGTCAAGTGTGTACCAGGTTACGTTGTCTATTGAAAGATCAACTGGGTCTGTACCATAAAACCAGCCTCGCCAGAACCAGTCTAGATCAACAGCGCTTGCATTTTCTAGGATTCTGAAAAAATCTGAGGGAGTAGGGTGTTTGAACATCCATGTTTTTGAATATTCTTTAAAAGCAAAATCAAATAGCTCTCTACCAACAATAGTTTCTCTTAATATATTAAGAGCGGTAGCAGGTTTCCCATATGCATTGTTACCAAACTGATATATAGACTCTGAGTTAGTCATAATTGGTGATATATTATTTTTATTCCCCTTCATATAGCTCACGATGTTTTTTGGGGGGCCGCGTCTAGATGGATAATTTCTATCCCACTCTTGCTCAGTTATAAATTGAAGATAAGTATTGAGGCCTTCATCCATCCATGTCCACTGACGTTCATCAGAGTTAACAATCATCGGGAAATAGAAATGGCCAACTTCATGGATGATAACGCTAATCATTCCATATTTTATTCTCTCAGTATAAGTGCCATCTTTTTCTGGTCTGCCATAGTTAAAGCATATCATAGGGTATTCCATACCATTACTTGCTTCAACTGAAATTGCAACTGGATAGGGGTACTCAAAAGTATACTTTGAATAAACCCTCAAGGTATGAGCTACAGCTCTAGTAGAATATCTTTCATATAATGGATTGGCTTCTTTCGGATAGTATGACATTGCCATAACAGTACGATTTCCAAACTTAACTCCCATAGCATCCCAAATGAATTTTCTAGAGCTGGTAAATGCAAAGTCTCTTACATCTTTTGCTTTAAATCTCCAGGTTTTAACTTGCTTGCTTCTTGATTTTTCATTTTTTTCTGCTTCATTTTGCGTGATAATTATTACGGGTTCTTTGGATGATTTTGCTTTTTTCATTCTATCAATTTGTGTTTTTGTAAGAACCTCCATAGAATTTTGTAATTCACCTGTTGCAGCAACAATGTGATCTGCTGGGACGGTTATTCGGACATCATAATCTCCAAAGTCGAGTGTGAACTCTCCTCGACCTAAAAATTGTTTGTTTTGCCACCCATAGACATCGTTATACTTCGCCATTCTAGGAAACCACTGACAAATAGTATAAAGGTAGTTGCTGTCAGCTTCAAAAAACTCATATCCTGGGCGTCCTCCCATAAAAATTCTATCCTGAATATTATAACTCCACCTAATAGAGATGGAGGTTTTTGACTTGGATTTAAGTGGCTTTTTTAGATCAATCCGCATCATTGTTTTGTTAATGACATATTCCAGTTTCCTGCCATCTATTGTTACAACTTCTTCGATTTTGAATCCACCATCAAATTTATTCAGTATTTCATTTGCGTCTTGATCTCCTATTACATAGCCAGGCTTTACCCATGAAAAGTCTATTTTGTTTCGCATGCCACCTGTATATATCTTATACGAGTCTGAATCTTTTGCTCTGACATTTTGGTCTAGCTGTACCCAAAGGTAATTAAGGTCATCAGGGGAATTGTTTGTGTAGGTGATGGTTTCAAACCCCTGTATGCTTTGTTTATCATCATCCAGCTTTACATCAATTGTATAATCCGCTCGGTTCTGCCAGTATCCATGCCCAGGATATCCTGAGGCTGTTCGGTATAAATTCGGTGTCGCAATCTCTTGGTCTAATTGTTTAAAATTATCAACACTTTGAGAGATAATAAGACCTGTAATAAGTCCAGTGAGGGTTAGTAATCGCAACATTATCATCTAAATATCCTTTTTAGTATTTTTGGTCCCATCATTTTTCAATGACTTTATTAAATTACATAGATTAGGTTTTATAATGATATATAATATCAAAAGTTTAGCTATTTATTTTTTTGTTATCTGGAGCATGGCCCAATCACATCCTTTCCATGCAACAATAACTTCATTCAATTGTAACCCAAATAATCAAAGTGTTGAAATAACCATCAAGCTGTTTACCAATGATCTAGAAAACGCTTTAAAGAAGAGTGGGGGTTCTGATTTGCGAATAGATTCAGAAAGTACCCGAACTACTATTGATAGCCTAATTTTTGATTATATCAAAAACAATCTTTCTCTTTCGTTCAATGACAAGCGGGAAAAGATATTATGGGTTGGTAAAGAATTTGAGAATGATATAACCTGGAGTTACCTTGAGATCAAAAATATAAAAAATATTCCAGGAACAAAAATATCCATCAAAAATAAACTATTTTTAGAAATCTTCGATGACCAATTGAACATTTGCCACTTTTATTGTGGTGAAAAACCTGAAACCCTAATGTTGCATAAAGAGAATTATTATGGAGAAATAAATTTTTAAGTTCTATTTTTGATTTATTTCATTATTTATCACTATTTTAAAATAAATGGCCATATATACATTCAAACTCTTTAGTGCAGAGCACATTGTCTCCATAGTATCAGTCATAGCTTTTTATATTTTATTTTTAGGTTATCATGAAAAATTTGGAATAAAGGGGGGAAGTAAAATTTTCCCAGTAGTTTTATCAGCTATACTTGTTACGCTTGATATTTCTGAAGATATAATTAGATTAATATCAGGTCATTATTCAATAAAAAAAGATCTCCCCCTACAATTATGTAATATAGGCTTATATGTGGCTGTAGTGGCACTGTTAAAGAAAAATCAGACAGCCTTTGAGTTGATTTTTTATTGGGGTCTTGTGGGTGCAAGCCAAGCTATTTTAACTCCCGATGGTGATTTATTTGAGTTAAGGATTTATTTTATTTTTGGTCAGGCTTACCACGGAGCACTGATTCTCTCTGTTTTGTGGTTAATGATCAATCACAATATGCGTATGAAGATGAAAACAATAATCAAAGTTGTATTAATCACTAATCTTTTAGTTATATTTATATCCTTGGTCAATTATTTATTAGATAGTAACTATATGTTTCTAAGGGTTAGACCTAATTCAGCGAGCCCTTTTTTAATGGGCGATTGGCCTATTTATATTATAATGGTTCAGGTGTATTCAGTCGCAATAGTATCTATGTTCATTAAGCTACAAGACACACTACTAAAACCAGTAAGATCTTAAAATTAATCAGTAACTAAAAATTCTGGAGCTCTACGGTGCATTGTATTTTGCTCATATGCATAAGCTATTTGTAATAACAAGGGCTCACTCCATGCCCTTCCATAAAAAGAAACCCCAACGGGGACATTACCTATAAACCCCATTGGGACATTAATATTCGGATAACCTGACAGCGCTGCATATACCGTTGTTGATATATAATATTTATCTCCATTAATGAGATCTGTTTTCCATGCGGGACTTCCAGTAGGTGAGATAATTGCATCAAGATCGTGTTTGTCCATAACGCGGTCAAGACCATTATCCCTAAAAGCTTCTAACATATTTTGAAGAGATTTTTTATAAATTTTTGAATCTAGGCTTCCCTTTGATTGAGAGTTATTCATTCTATCTAGATTAAAGTATAGCATTTCAATGCTATCAGCTAGTGTAGCTTCGATCGCTTCTTTAAGATTAGACACAGGAGCATCCTTCCCTAGATTATTAAAGTATTTTTTCAATCCATCTTTAAACTCATGGGCCATCACCTCAATAGAGTTTTGCTCTGCGCCAAACCCTCCCGGAGATGATTCTACAATTTTGTCTAGTTCAATAATTTCAGCACCAAGATTTTCCAAATCATCAATTGCTCGGTACATTAAATCATCAACATGATGATTTTTCCCTTCCATGGTTTTAAGATATCCTATTCTTTTTCCAGCAAGATCAGTTTCTTTTAAAAATCTTGTATAATTAATATGGCTTTTCCCCAGGCTTTGTTTTGTTTTTGGATCAGAAACATCAATCCCTGTAATTGCCCCTAGGAGCTTAGCCGCATCTTTAACAGTTCGGGCCATAGGACCTGCTGTGTCCTGGGTGTAGCTGATTGGAATTATACCAGAGCGGCTCCATAGTCCGACGGTTGGTTTTATGCCAATAATCCCATTGGCATTTGATGGGCACATTATTGATCCCCAGGTCTCTGTGCCAACCGCTATTGCGCACAAATTTGCTGAAACAGCGACAGCCGATCCAGAGCTGGAACCACACGGATTTCTATCTAAGACATATGGGTTTTTTGTTTGACCACCAACTCCACTCCAACCACTCGATGAATAGGAAGCTCGGTAGTTCGCCCATTCGCTGAGGTTCGTCTTACCTAGGATTACAGCGCCGGCCTCTCTTAGCTTCTTGGCGACCCAACTATCTTGGATAGGAAAAGAATTTCTAAGAACTCTTGAGCCAGCTGTTGTTGGCATTTTATCATAGGTGTCGATGTTGTCTTTCAGTAAAACTGGAATGCCAAAAAGAGGACCCTTTGCCCCACCTTGTTTATGAATTTGATCTAGTGAATCTGCAATAACTAGAGCATCGGGGTTCACGATTATAACAGAATTGATTGCTGGCCCACTCTTATCAATTTCTCTTATTCGATCAATATATTTTTTAACAATATCTTTTACAGTGTATTTATCAGATTTGTAACCGCTATGAATGTCATCAATAGTTATTTCATCAAGAATAAAATCTTGATGTTTATTTGAACTGGGTTCTGTGCTGCAAGAAAAACAAAATAATAATAGAAAAAATATTAAAAATGGATTGGTTATATGGAACTTAATTATTTTCATGATTTTTTGATGCTCCACTTATTATTATTTAATAAAATTGAATACGAATGTTACTCTAGAATTTGGTATATAAGAAAGCGGATCATTGAAAAGATTGCTATTGTTAATTGTTGTTGTTTTTAGTTGTGAGAAAAACAAAATAGATTTTCAGCTAAACGAGAATACATATAATATGTGGCGTGAATTTATTAAACCTACTAGTCAAGAGCTCGCTTGGGCTAAAATTCCCTGGCGTAGCACATTCTATGACGGGCTAATAGACTCCGACCATGAGAAGAAACCATTACTCTTATGGGTAATGAACGGGCACCCACTGGGCTGTACCTGAAACAATGGAGCTGCAGGCCGGAGGTCTGTTTGGTCTGATTCTAGGTTGATTGAACTCTCAAAAGAATTTATTCCAACCACAGATGAAGTCTGGCGGTTACAGGGCGCACAAGATAGAGATGCTATCATGTTTCAAGAAATGGCAAATAAGGGGCACTACAGAAAAGTTGGCGGTTCGAGGCAGGGGATATACATATGTAGTCCAAGTGGGGCATTATTAAGCTCTGTTAATTCGTTAAATCCTGATGTTGTACTGGAAATAGTCCAAAAAGGTCTAGATACATGGGATCAGTTACCTGTTCATGAAAGAAAGCTCCCTGAAGATTTCACAAAAGATATTGAGCACCGCTGGGAGGACAGTTATCCAGAGGGCGGACTTATATTAAAAGGTGCTAAGGCCGACTTGCTGTCAGATCCTCCAAAATTTTCTGAAAGAGGCGACCGCTGGAATATGGATCATGTCTGGTTTAATAAAAGTGAAGCAAAAAAGTGGATTCCTAAAAATTATATAAAAGGTGAGAGAGCAGAATGTCCCAAAATTATTAAAGATAGGTTATTTAGATTTCATTTAGTGGACAACGTTAGAGGCCAGACTCTTCCTTTCGCACCACAAGAAATAAAAAAATCGAATCTCCAAGTTGAAATTGTTGCCGTTGATAATTTAAAATTGAAAATAAATATTACTGGAAGTTCTCTTGCCATTGCAAAAGGCCCCTGGCTATTAGGTGAAAATGATTGGACGCCTGATCATATATTAGATCACAGTATAGAAACCAATGTTTTAGGTAGTGCTATTTATAATATTGCTGAAGAAAAGTTCAAAGATTTTGAGTTAGTCATTATTGGTAGGTGGAATGGGAAAACGCAAAATAACGGAAGAAAACTTGGTCCTAATGATGGACATATAGGTATTGTCTATAATATAGCAGATGATTCATACACTAATAAAATTGCCCCAGCCTTTGTTGATCTATATAACGCGGATTGGATTACCCAGCCGCAATAAATTTTATTTTATGTTCCTGCTTTTTTCATCCCTTCTATATCTATTAGACATTGTTAATTAATTAAAAGTACTTTACGTTGTTCTCGTAGTTTGGAACAATCCCATCTAAGTTTAGTTATTCAATTGGTATGAAAAATTTAATATTACATTTTTTATTCGGATCGATTGCTTCTATTATAGTTGCGCAGGAGTATGATATATCTGAGTGTATAAATATAGCGCTTGATAGAAAAGGAACGATTGTATCTGCTGGGCTAGATGTGGAATCTGCAAATCAAGGAGTAAAAGGTTCATACAGTGGCATTCTACCATCATTAAATCTATCTACCTCTGGAGGGAAGACAAAGTACCCTACTCAAGAAAGTATAATTCCAGATCTGGTTAATTTAGAGATTGATACAATAAAATCAGGGGAGTCTAGCTATATGTCTGCCGGATTATCAATTAATCAAACCCTCTACAATGGTGGTCGCTCTTTTTATAATGTAAAGCAGGCAAAAATAAATTTAGAAATAGCAAAGCTAAGAGAAAGAAATATCAGGATAGAGGTCATTCAAAATGTTACAAGATCTTACTATGGATTGCTGCAGGACCAACAATTATTAGAAGTCGCAGAAAAAAATCTAGCGCTATCAGAAAAACAGGTAGGACTAGTCCAGAAACAATTTGATTTAGGTTCTGCGAGGAAGACAGATCTTTTGAAAGCGAATGTTTCTTTGGGGCAGGCAAAGGTAGAGCTTTTAAATAGAAAAACAGCTTTACAAAATTCTAGAAGAAAATTGTTCAATGATATGGGGATGATAGACTTTGGGCAATCTATCGTAGCTAAAAATAGTAATTGGACACCAGTTTTAGTCCCGACTAGCTCAGAAGCTTTAAAATTATTAAAAGAAAAAAACCCTAATATGCTAATCCAGCAAGCAGTAATTAAAAATGGAGAGATACAATTAAAGATGGCAAAGGGAATGCGCTCTCCCTCTGCTTTTGCATCTGTAGACTACTCCGCCAATGGAAACAACAGCGAA
Source organism: uncultured Fidelibacterota bacterium (assembly GCA_913043185.1). Next base: position 14,236 of record CAJWMI010000034.1, read on the forward strand.
GAATTGAAAGAGTCATTTAAAGATGATTGGCGTTTGGGTATGAATATGTCTGTTAATTTTCCTCTCTATTCTGGAAACTCACTATCTACTGCGCAAGAGCAGGCAGAATTGGCTAAGAGAAAAACCGAAAATGATTATCTAACCTATTTAAATGATTTTCGAGTTCAATTAGAATTAATAAGAAAAACCATCACAAACTATTCAGAGATAATCCCAATAAATCAAGATGTTGTAGCCTCTGCTGAAGAAGACCTTAAACTTGTCCAAGAGCGTTATAGTGTTGGTTCAGCAACTATACTTGAGGTACTAGACGCTCAAGTTTCTCTTATAAGGTCAAACTCAGTTCTAATAAACACCATACATGATGCGAGAATACAAGAGATGAGTTTGAAGGCCCTTTTGGGAATTTTAGATCTAGAATATCAAAATAAAGAAGAGTAATTATGATACAAAAACTTAAAAAGAAAAAAATATGGATTCCTTTTTTGATCGCTGTAATAACTGCTGTCGTTGTGGCAACAAAATTTTTTGGTGAGGATGATTATCTATCAGTTACAGCAGAAAAAGTTCAAAAGCGGGATATCATTCACAAGATTAATGCGAGTGGGATCATACAGCCAGAGGAAGAAGTTCAGATTACTTCTATGGTTTCTGGTTGGATAACAGAGATAACGGTTGTTGAGGGCGATACTGTCAATCCAGATCAACATCTGATCAGTATTGATCAAAAACAATACCAAGCGGCATATGATCAAGCAGCTTCACAGGTTAAATCATCAGAGGCAAACCTGAAAAATATTAAGTCACAGATGGCTCGAACTGAATCTTTATTTTCCCAAAAATTAATATCTAAACAAGAACTCGAACAGATCGAAGCATCCTATCAACTTGCAAAGAGTCAGGTAGAACAAGCCAGGGCGGCTTTAACATCCAGAGAAGATGAACTCTCCAAAACGAGATTAGTTGCTCCTAAATATGGTATTGTGACTAGCTTGACAAAAGAAGAAGGAGAAATGGCACTGGGTGGTATGTTTAACCCGGGCGTCTTAATGACAATTGCCGACCTCAGTTTCATGGAAGTACTTGTAGATGTAAATGAGAATGATGTTGTTACCATAAACATAGGTGATACCACTGAGATTGAGATAGATGCTTTTCCTGATACGACATTCTATGGAACAGTTAGTGAAATTGCTCATACTGCACAAAACCTAAATATGGGCGGCCAGCAACAGGTTACAAACTTCAAGGTAAAAGTAAAAATTTTTGATCCACCAAAAAGGATTAGGCCTGGAATGAGTAGCACTGTAAATATTATATCTGAGACCATTAAAAATACTATTTCAATTCCCATACAGGCTCTTACATCTAGACCAGAAAATTATCAGGAAATAGATGGGGATAAAAAAGAAGGTAAAAAATGGGAAACTAATGATGATAAAAGCTATTCTGATATTAAAGAAAGTTTGGATGTTGTTTTTGTTTTAGTGGATGGTTTTGATGGAGAAAAAGCCTCAGAAGGAGAAAAATATGCGCTAGTTAGACCAGTTGATGTTGGTCTATCAAGTGAAGATCATTATTCTGTAAAAACAGGACTGAAAAATGGGGAGTTAATTGTGACAGGCAGATTCCGAGTTTTGAGCAAAGAATTGCAGCATGGAATGAAGGTGAAATATGAAGACGAAACTAGTTCTAATTAGAACAATACCCCAAAAAATTAACTTATAACTATCTATTTTATGGACTTAATAAACCTCAGCGATATTTATAAAATTTATAATGTAGGTGGAGAAGAGGTTCGAGCTTTAGATGGGGTCGATCTAACTATAAACAGCAATGAATACCTGGCAATTATGGGCCCTTCTGGATCGGGAAAGTCTACCATGATGAATATGATAGGCTGTTTGGACACCCCAAGTTCTGGTATTTATCATTTTGAGGGAGAAGAAGTCCATATTATGGATGACGCGCAGCTTGCTTCTATAAGGAATAGAAAAATAGGTTTTGTTTTTCAGACTTTCAATCTTCTTCCAAAAGCAAGTGCATTGCATAATGTTGAAATACCTCTCGTGTATGCAAACATTAAGAAAGAAAAAAGAATTGAAATGGCCTCAAAGGCCTTGAAAGATGTTGGACTGGAAGATAGAATGCATCACAAACCAAATGAACTATCTGGAGGGCAACGACAGAGGGTTGCCATAGCCAGAGCGCTTGTTAATAACCCCTCTATTATTCTTGCCGATGAGCCTACCGGTAACCTTGACTCAAAAAGTGGACATGAAATAATGGGTATTTTTGATCATTTACATTCAAAAGGGAACACAATTATCCTTGTGACCCACGAGGATGATATCGCGAAGCATGCGAAACGTACAATACGTCTATTTGATGGTAAGATAGTAGAGGACAATAAGGGTAAATAGTGGTTTCTTTATTTTTTGAAAATCTTAAAATTTCTTTAGGGGCAGTCTTTGCAAATAAAACCAGATCAATTTTAACTGCATTAGGTATAGTGATCGGTGTCCTTTCTGTTACGCTTATGGGGACTCTAATTTCCGGGTTAGACCGATCCTTTGAGAGTAGTATGTCTTGGTTGGGGAAAGACATACTTTATATAAGCCGTTACGAGTGGTTCAGTGATATGGATTGGTGGGAGGTGAGAAATAGACCTAGAATGCGGCCGGACTATGTTGATAAGATACGGCAACGCTCAAAATATGCTTTGGCTGTTTGTCCCGTGATGCAGAGGGGTGCTTCTCTGTCCTATGAAGACAAGGAAACGCGGACTGAAATCTTTGGTACAAACGAAGACTATATGGAAACAATAAGCACAGACATAGATGAGGGGCGATTTTTTACTGAAAGTGAAGATAGAGCTGGGTCAAGAGTAACTGTGATTGGCTACGGAATAAAAGAAGCATTCTTCGGGGATAAAAACCCAATTGGTAAGTACATAAAAATAGATAATGTGAAGTTTAGAGTCATTGGAGTATTAGAAAAACAGGGAAAATTCTTAGGCCTTTTTAGTGTCGATAAACAGGCAGTTCTACCTCTAGGAGCATTCAAAAGAATTTTTTCAAAACGAGGTTGGATGCGCTTAAGCGTAAAAGTACCAGAAGATAAAATTAGCGAAGGTCTGGATGAGATTTCTGGAATAATGAGAATAATAAGAAAACTAAAACCTAGTGAGAAAAATGATTTTGCGA
>CAJWMI010000035.1 GCA_913043185.1 uncultured Fidelibacterota bacterium
TACCCAGTCTCGTTTGACCGTTGTCTATTAGTCTAAAAGGTATTGAAGTAGATGGGTTAAATGGATTAGGATAGTTTGGCCCGAGTTCTGTTTTGTATGGGTATATGTTTGGCTCACTTGAAAGTGTGGTCAGGCCTATACTCAGGGTATGTATTGTTAGCCCATCCTCTGATACATACTCAAGAGAGATCCTACTACCATCCACTTCTAGAATATTATATACTAGTTCTTGAGTACCCAGTATGCCTAACGGAGTGGTAAATCTTCTCCCAAAAGTAACCTGATTCTCTGATTTATTATAGGTGAAATAGTGTGCTGCCCAGTCAAGATAGCCATTGTAGATAAAATCTGAGTTGGAATTATACAGGAGGTTCTCGTCTAGACTAGCATTGTGCCTTAGGGATATATATATCTCTCTTCCCTCAAAGCTCATGGTTGTACTGGATAAAGACTCTGTACCTTCCCAATACCCTGCAAAATCTCCAAGATTTGTAGCACGAAGACTACCATATAACATAAGCACGGTATATATAATATATTTTTTTGTACTCACTATTATTCCTGTCATTTGACCCTAAATATAGCGATAAAACGGGATTAAAGAAGATAAAGTTAGATTTTTTTTTGATCTATAATGACAATTGGCATAGTTCACTATTTTGCCAAAATCATTTTTCGGCTATCTAGCTGATTATTTAATCTTGACCTATATACATAGACACCAGACGAAACCTGGTTTCCTAAGTGATCTTTTCCGTTCCATGTCGTAGAATATTGGCCTATAACATGATGATCATGGACCAGGTCTATTACCCAACTACCTGATAAAGAAAATACAGAGATTTTTACTAGACCTGGATCATTTACCATGTATTGAATACTTGTACTTGGATTGAATGGGTTTGGATAATTTTGGTAGAGTGTAAACCCTGTTGGCAGAAGCTTCTGGTCAATCATTAGCTGCTGCCCACAATCACCACTAAAGGCACCAATCGATTCAAATGTATCACTCGCTGATAAACAAGCTGAACCCTGTTGTAATGCAAAATCATTGTCATCAGGATTACAAAATAGCGGATCAATATTTAGGTTGCCATCGCCCCATTCTATAATAATACTCGTGCTTGAAGATAAGTAATCCTCTCCACCATAAAAATTCGTATACCCTATGTCCACCATACTTGCCTGGCTTCCAGATGATGAGTAGACCGTATTCTCTCCATTCTCCCATACAATAGAGTTTGACAGATTAACAACCGCCTCTCTAATATTGAGAGCAGATCCATAGTTTGCATTATTACCGGCGATGGTGCATCTATCAATATCCATAATACCCATGTAACAGACCAGAGCTCCTCCAAAATCCAGGCCCGCATTGCTCGTAATAGCAGTCTCAGATATGGTCACACTATTTCCATTTTGATATATCCCGCCTCCTTCTATGTAAGCATGATTGAATCTTAGGTTGGTTCTTTCAATTTCAATGTTAGAATTTTCAGAATACAGGCCCGCACCCCAGTATGCGATGTTAGAGTCAATAGAAACGCTCGCTAGCCTGAGGATTGACCCGGTCGCATAGAGGCCGCCACCAAAGTTTGATCCGTTATTTCTGATGATAACATGATCAAGTTCTACATCAGCATTATTAAAATAAATTCCTCCACCAACCTCGGCAGCATTATTCTCAACAATAACACCAGTCAGTTTGGGTGAAGAGTTTTCAACATAGATGCCACCACCAATCTGACTCTGACCGCCTGAAAAGGTAATTCCTTTTATCTCTAGATTGGCCGCGTCCTGTCCTATGAGCTCCATACAAGATCCTCCTAAGACGCCCGGAGATATCACCGTCTGACTAATGAGCACGGGGTCTATCAACTCATATGCACGAGACTCAAGAACAATATCCTTTGCATTAAAATCCACCGACTCAATATAATTACCAGGACTGAGTCTGATCGTGTCTCCATTCGCACAAGCATCTACAGCCCTCTGGATAGTAGAAAATGGTGTCTCAATGGAGCCGTCACTTGAATCATTACCGAGTTCACCAACGTACCAGACTGGGCCGGTATTTATAGGTCCACAGCCAACGCTAAAGCAGCCAATAAAATCACCATCATCACCCGCGTTGATACATGGAGAGTTCTCGCGTAGACTGAAAATTCCGCCTTCACCGTTGCAAAAATAAGGGTCGCTCTGGAGCATGCCAAGTCCCCAGTCTAGATAGCCATTATTATTGACATCTATCCCGCTCTGACCGTTTTCCACAAGACTATAAGAAATATTTAACGATACATCATCCCCACTATCTCGGAAGTATACCTGATCGTTGCCGTTTCCCCATAAAACACAATTTGTCACCAATAAATTTGAATTGTCTCTTAGATAAATCCCACTGCCTTGAAATCCAGAGGTATTGTATGCGACAGTTGTGTGATTAAAAGCAGGGTCAGAATTGTTGCGAATGTAGACCCCTCCACCTGCGCTAGATACATTTGATGAGACTAGGGCATAGTCTACAGATGGGTCAGCATTATTTATGTATATCCCTCCACCAAGCCCCTCGGCAATATTATCCACAAAGGTAACATGGTCCATGATCGCATCCGCATTATCCTTTAGTACGATGCCTCCCCCTGAGTTTGCAGCAACATTTGAAACGAAGTCTACATTTGTGAAAGAAGGTTCTGACTCGCTTTTTAGATAACAGCCCGCCCCAAGATCAGCCTCATTGCCAATAAAGTCTGTGTTATTGATTACCGGGCTAGATTCGTTTCTCGCATATAGTCCTCCACCAACATCATTCGTTGTATTATCTGTAATGAAACACCCTGTGATAAACGGAGACGCCTCGTAGCAAAAGATACCGCCGCCGCCACCCTCATCTCCGGTATTATTTGTAACCACCAGGTCCTTCAAAATAGGACTTGAGCCCTTACAGTAAATACCACCCCCGTACGTATAAAAGGTTCCATTCTCATCAGGATCAGCATAGTTACCGTTTCCATTTTGAAGCGTGAAGCCCCGCAGCACAGCTGAGTGACTCTCCCCATTATTAAATAATACGACAGATCCATTATTATTTCCATCAATAATAGTAGATCCAATCACCAATGAATCTTGATCAACTAAATAGGTGGAGGTGACAACAATATTCTTTCCGATGAAGCTAATATTTTCCTGATAATAACCTGGTGAGACCAATACCGTGTCCTGATCGGCTGACGCATTGATAGCAGACTGTATACTAGTGTATTGTTCAGGAACGGTCAAGGTTGCTGAATATCCAACAATCGTAAGTAGGTTAAATAATAATAATGTGATTATAGATTTCATGTACAAAGGACATGAATTTAAATAAATATTTTTAACTCTTAGAGAATTGTTCATACAAATTTTTATACTAACTTCCTCATCGATTAATGAATAATTATTTATGATAATTGCCGTCCCTAGAGAAACAGATACAAATGAGGCTCGAGTTTCCGCAACGCCACACTCAGCCACGGAGCTTATTAAAGCAGGATATACCGTAAGAGTAGAGTCAGGAGCGGGAGTCAATTCTTTTTTCAGTGATAATGACTACCAAAATATTGACGCTGAAATAATATCCTCAAAAGAAGAGCTTTTTAATGAGGCTGATATCATTATAAAAGTGACCCCGCCTAGCAAAGAAGAGATAAGCCTAATGGCAAAGGGAACAATTTGTATTTCATTTTTCCAGCCTACGATTGACACCGAAAAGGTTATGGCCATGTCTGAGAATGGTATCACTGGACTGTCAATGCACCTTGTTCCAAGAACTACACTGGCACAAAAAATGGATGCGCTATCCTCTCAGGCAAATATCGCAGGATATAAGTCTGTTCTAATGGGATCTGTTCACATGGGAGTATATATGCCGCTTCTTATGACCGCAGCCGGAACAATTAGACCCGCAAAGGTATTGATTTTAGGAGCAGGTGTCGCTGGCCTGCAAGCGATAGCGACCGCAAAAAGACTAGGCGCACAGGTCGAAGCGTTTGACGTTCGACCAGAGGTAAAAGAGCAGGTTGAGTCCCTTGGTGCAAAGTTTGTTGAGGTTGAATCAGATTCTGATGATGGTGTCGGAGAAGGCGGATACGCAAAAGAAACCTCTGACGAGTATAAACAAAAACAGCAAGAGCTGATACGTAAACACATATCTCAGGCTAACATGGTCATTACCACTGCCCTCATACCAGGCAGAAAAGCGCCAATATTAATTAGCAAGGATGTTGTAGAAATTATGAGACCTGGTTCGGTTATTATGGACCTTGCCGCAGAAAATGGTGGCAACTGTGAGCTTACTGAAAAGGATAGGATTGTCAATCACAACGATGTCATCATTGATGGAACCTCGAACATACCTGCTACGATGCCTGTCCATGCGAGTGAATTATATGCGAAAAATGTAGCAGCGCTGGTTGTCTACATGACAAATGATTCGGTTTTAAACATTGACATGGACGATGAAATCATCTCAGGATCGACCTACACCCATGATGGTGTTATCACCCATGAGGCAACCAAGAACATTATAGAGGGTCAGTAAATGGATATTAATATTCTTACCGTATTTATTCTTGCAGTATTTGTTGGCATAGAGATTATCACAAAGGTTCCGCCTACATTGCACACACCGTTAATGAGCGGCTCGAATGCGATATCAGGGATCGCCATAGTTGGCGCGATAATCTCAACAAAAATTGGTGGACACTATGGTACATGGCTGGGCCTTGCCTCTGTAATTTTTGCTACTATAAATGTTGTCGGTGGTTTTATGGTAACCGACAGAATGTTAAAAATGTTCAAAAAGAAATAAGAATCTATGCACTGGGAAAACATCTTCTACGTACTCTCTTCTGTCTTATTTATTTTTGGAATAAAAAGACTCAGTCACCCAAGAACCGCTCGGAGTGGGAACCTTATTGCATCAATGGGAATGCTTATCGCTATTGTCACAACCCTGGTCGTCAGCGACAGCATTAGCTATGAACTGATTGGCATAGGAATTATTATAGGCACAATCATTGGTGCCTTCTTTGCAGTGAGAGTTGAAATGACCCAGATGCCTCAAATGGTTGCTCTATTTAATGGATTTGGCGGTATCGCCTCCGCTCTCGTTGCCGCAGCAGAGTTTGTAAACCCCAGTGATTCACTGTCCGTATTCAATCTGTCTACTATTTCACTATCGGTGTTTGTTGGTACACTTACGTTTACAGGTAGCTTTATTGCCTTTGGAAAGTTGCAAGGGTTTGTAAGCGGCAAGCCAATTGTATTCCCTGGACAACAATTATTAAATGGACTAATGGCATCTTCCATCATGGGTTTAGCTGTGTATATAATTCTATTCCCAAATGATTTAAATTACTTTTACCTGCTTATTACTGTGTCTGCCATTATCGGCATTACCCTGACTATCCCAATTGGAGGAGCGGACATGCCTGTTGTTATCTCTCTGTTAAACTCATACTCAGGAATTGCAGCATCGTCTACAGGTTTTGTGCTAGACAACAACGCTCTTATAATTTCTGGCGCTCTCGTTGGCGCCTCTGGCTTGATCTTAACCAATATCATGTGCAAGGGGATGAACAGGTCTCTTGCGAATGTAATATTTGGTGCAGTCGGTCTAGAGCAAGATACAGGGTCTGATGGCGAGGCAAAAGAGATTAATATCAAGAGCTATTCCACTGAAGAAGCAGCAATGATATTTGACACAGCTGAAAAAATTATTGTTGTCCCCGGGTATGGACTAGCCGTTGCCCAGGCACAACACGCAGTTCGCGAGGTCGCCGACTATCTGTCTGGCAAAGGGAAAAAAGTGTTATACGCGATACACCCTGTTGCAGGAAGAATGCCTGGCCACATGAACGTATTGCTGGCAGAGGCAAACGTACCCTATGACCAGCTAAAAGATCTTGATGAGGTCAATAATGAGTTTGAAGACTGTGATGTTGCACTGGTTCTTGGGGCGAATGATGTGGTAAACCCAGCTGCAAGGCATGATGCATCCTCTCCAATCTATGGGATGCCGATTCTTGACGTTGATAAATCCCAAACAGTGATTATCAATAAACGTACAATGAACACCGGCTTTGCCGGGGTCCAGAACGAGCTCTTCGGCTATGATAACTCTATAATGGTTTTTGGTGATGCAAAGGATATGCTTCAGCAGCTGCTTAAAGATCTAAAAGAATTATAATTAGATTCTTTAATAATAGAGCCTCTTTATGACCACACGTTTTCCAAAAAGACTAATATTATTCACGTTTGCTTTTATGTCTCTCTCTGCCCAACGATGGACACCGGAAGATGATTTCAACCATATTAAAACATTTGACGCTGTCCTTAATAAAACCGTTGCCGAGCTTTCAAAAATCAGGCCTATCACTAAAGATAACAATGAATATTTTACGAATAAGCAATATGATGACATAGAGGCACTTTATTTTCGATATACCCTGTGTACCAGATCGCTGGTTGATATTGTAAATGCCTATAAAGATTTCTCGAATCGATCGAAACACCAAAAAAATAATGTCCAAGCATTTATACTTGGATATTGCGCTACGCTTACCATATATAAATATAGCGCTGAGCTTATTTTATATACCGCAAATAATCAGCTGCTTATTAACAAACTCAATGAAGAATATCCAAGAACCGAAATCAAAGGCGGCGGCCTAGACTACATAATAAGCAATATCACAAATCCAGACTATTTAAACAGTCTCGATATAGCCCATGAGTTCTACCAAAGACAAATAAAAGAAAATAAAAACCTTTATGATACATCTGAGTTTGCTTCGATCATGGCAGAGTTAATAAAATTAACTACGGAGCTCAGTTCAGGGTACGTTACCCATAAAAAAACTATTTTGGACCAATATACAATACTACCTCTAGAGGCAGCAGATATCATGCAGGTTACCACTATTGAGGAAACTGTGAACGAAATGATCGACGCTGCAGGCAGCCAGCTTAAGGCAATACAGGAGTTCTTATTTGCACTAACCGCAGACGTTAGAATGCCACTTATTGATGGCATAAAATTTAGTCGCAGGCAGAAAAAAATGGTGAAAAATTCACTAAAACCAGGTGACATTATACTCACCTTCAGCAGCGGTTATCTAAGCAATATTTTCTTGCCAGGATATTTTAAGCATGCTCTAACATATACCGGAATCCAGAATAAAAAGAAGAATCAATATTTATCTGATATTCGTATGAAGCCGAGCCAAGAAAAGCTAATAAAGCCTGACCATAATATTATAGAAGCAAACTCAGATGGTGTCAGAACAACTTACCTGGAAAACTATTTAAATGGATATGCAAACAGGATGATTGTGTTTAGACCCAGTCTAAGCGATAAGGATATTCAAACTATTATGGGCAACCTTTATTCGTATCTTGGCTTGGACTACGATTTTGACTTTGACCTAGAAAATGGAGAAAAACAAACCTGTTCAGAAGTTATCTACAGGTCTTATAATGGGATAGGAAATATAAAAATAGATTTAAAAGAGATTTTTGGCACGACCACACTATCAGGTGATCACCTATTGGAATATTTTATGAATGACAAGGGTACAAGACTTATCTTTCTTGCCGTAGAAAATAAAAACAGACCCACTAGAGCAAAAATTCTTACTGATGAAGACGCAATAATATACCTGAAGCAAAACGCTCCAGAGCTAATGAGCGAAAACAACTAGAAACAGTTTACGATTCAATTTTTACTTTTAGAGAGTTTGTAAATAGGCCTAAAGATATATACTTAGAACAAACGGCGTTAGCATAATCTTCCGAGTAGAAGGTTCCAACTATAAAAATAATTCCGCCACGTTTTTTTACCGATTCAATGTTTGGAATAAGCTCCCTTACTGCTTCCGTTTGCTCATCATTCTGAGGAACAATAACAACCTCATAGGCGTCAACTGATCCGCCCTCTTCTTGGCTTACGTAGTGGGCTATCATACCAGTAAATTCACCTACTGCCATTGCCTCTTCTTCTGTGACCTCGTCATCGGCCTCTGCCATCATGTTAATGAGGTCTACTAAATTTTGTGCCACCTCGACATCAGGCTTTTCATCCAGATAAGATTGAACAAGGTCTTTTAAATCAAGCAGGTTAGTAACCTTCTCAGGCTTACCAATTTTTATTTCAGGAATCTTAATCCGCCATCTTTCTGCAAAATCATTTATCAGGTCCACCTCTTCCTGGGCGATGTCATCATCGATCGCAGCCAGCTGAGTTAGAATCTCAATGATCTTAGTAGCACCATGAGGTCGAAGCATCGCACTTAGTAAGTCTGTTGACTCACTCTTTTCAGCTCCTAGCGCATCAAGCAGCAGTCTAAAGAAATTTTTATCACGATTCTCATCAACAAAATATCCCATGCTAATAAGAGTAAACACTGTTGCGAGAATCAGACCAAGAACATATTTCACTGCTGAAGGGTAGTCAGCACTGATCAGAATACTATTTAATAGAAATGGTACGAGAGTCGCAAAGCCCAATAGTGAGGCAACGATGGAAATACTATTTGCAACCTCTAAGATTTTTCTGCGCTTCCATACCTTATTCAGCTTCAAATAGAACTGAAAAACAGAAAACAATAGTGCGCTAGCAACTAACGCAGCAATAATCTTATTTAATACTCCAGGGCGCTTGTATAGTTCATACGTATTTACGGATGTCCCTGTCGCATCTTGATGGTCATAATACACCTGAAATTTACCATCAGATAAAACTCGGAGCGCTGTGTATCCGTCGCCGGATAGGTTTTGCATTATATATTTACCATCCACAGATTCAAATCTCAATTTCGAACCAGTGGATAATTCTAGTTCTACTCTATCATTATTCGAGTCTACAACAATAGAGTCCTTATTAATGGTGCTGTGATAATATCCGCTAGACAGCTCAATAGATTCAGCGGCTGAGAATGATAATAAAATACTACAGACGAAAATTTTATTCATTTTAAACATATTTTTCTCTCAAACATTATATGATAACCACAAAAAATACAAAATCTTGCATAAACCTAATAAAATTATTTCCACTCTGGGCGTTTTACATATTGCGCATGGTCTATAAGATGGCCAGTCACAGGGAAACTAATCACAGAAAAGTCAGTACTTCGTACGTAGCTATAGTACCAATCCTCTCCTGTTTTATGCTTATCAATAAAATCAGGGGAACCAAGCAATGCTCTTATCTGGGACTTATCCGAGTATATGGCGCTAATCTTGTCCCACTTTATTGAGACAGTCGGTGCCATAACAACCACCGGCTCATGAACTGGCTCTGGAATTGGTTTTTTTTTAAATGGTCCAATACATCCACAAAATGAAAAAACTATTATCAAAGATAATATGGATCGCCTGGTCATTAAGGATGATAATTTGGATCTATCTTAATAAATAGTACATCATCTCCACCGTTACCGAACGAGCTCGTGTATCCAATAATGATCAGTTCCCCATTATCTGATTTTGAACCTCTGAGTGCTTTATCATCCATATTGCCACCAAAGGTCTGGCTATAGATCTCATTCCCAGTATAGTCAGTGCTTACAACCCATATATCGTACAAACCCTGTCCAATAGACTCTGTAGATCCAGTAATAACATATCCTCCACCAATTTTTTCATGCACATAATTCCCGATCTCTGTATAGCTGCCTCCGTATGTTTTTTGCCACTCCATGGAACCTCCTGTGCTCGTCTTAACCAGCCACATATCATCCCAGTTTCCGTTACCATATGATCTTGATGATCCTGCAATAATAAATCCTCCGCCTGAGACTTCACTTACGTAGTTACCGACATCTGAGTTCCCGCCACCGTAGAGACTGTGCCAAACCTCCGAACCATCAGTATCAATATTAATAAGGCAAAGATTATCGTCAGCATTGTTTGGATTTTCTTTTCCAACAATTAAAAATCCAAGGTCTTCTCTTTCTATGATATACTGCCCTCTATCACCAGGACCGGTGCCATATAAATTTTCCCATATTTTTTCACCAAGAGAATTTGTTTTTACCACAAAAACGGAGGGTATTCTTCCGCTTTTACCTGTAACAATAAAGTCTCCTTCTGAGGTTTCCTTAACCGAGTTTCCATAATCATTCCCGCTTGTGCCAAAAGACTTAACCCATTTTGAAGAATTCTGTGTACAGGTACCTCCATCATTATATAAACAGCTTTCACCATTGGCATCGGTCTTAATCAGCCAGAGATCCATGTCACCCCCTGAACTAAATGACCTGGTATAGCCAGTGATAATATATCCTCCGTCTGAGGTCTGAACAATATCCTTACCAACATCATTCCCCTGACCACCATACGTTTTGGACCAAGAAAATTCTCCTGACCCATCTACCTTCAAGATCCACAAATCAGAACCCCCGGCACCGTAAGAGGTCGATGAACCAACGATCACATATCCACCGTCTGATGTTTGCTGAACTGCATAGCCTCGCTCGTCCTGTGTGCCGCCGTAGTTTTTAAGCATAGTAAATGGCATCTCAGCCTGGACAATACTGCTCTCACTAAAAAACCCCCATTTATCTTCCACAATAATCTGATAATATTTTAGAGGATCTGTTAGATTAAGAACAAACGAGTGGGTCGTATCATTTTTAACACTGTTAGTTACAATAATCGTTTTCCCAAACATATCACTAGAGGTTGATGAATAAAGAAGGTACCTCAGAAAGTCATCATCGGGACTGATCGACCATGCAAACCTTAGTACACCATTATTATACCTTGGAACCAGTAAAACCGGAACAGTTGGGTGGCTGTCTAATACGCTGTAGCCATCGCTTAATATTGAATACCCGTAAACGTCAGTAACCATCACAAAATACCAGGACTGCTGCGTTGGATCAAAATCAGAGGTAGTAAAAACTGTGTCTGATTTTTCTGTGATGTTTCCGATCTCAACTATGTCACTACTATCTGAAGATGCTGACACAAAAATACTATAGCTCTTGAAATCATCTTCTCTAGACTGTCTAAATCGAATCGTCATCAGACTCAGACTATAGCTAATATTTTCAATTTCAACGCTATTCGGGACAGACAATGAATTATCAACATTCAGGCTTATGGAACTACTTTCTGCAGAGTTTCCGCTGGCATCTTGGGCTATGGCCTTTATCGAATAGATACCATTTTCCAAATTGTTTGTGTTCCACTCAAAGATATACGGCTCCGTAGAAACAAGGAAACTGTCTAGACTATCGTTTACGAAAAATTGAACAAAATCAATCTCTTTATTATCAGTAGCCTCACAGGTAATAGTAACAATCTCGTTTACAGTAGTTCCACTAGCCGGTGAAATAATGGAAACCTCTGGATCAGACTTATCACCCTTATCATCTTCGCAAGACCACAATAGAAGCAATGAAAAAAATATTGTTAATCTTCTCATGCTTGAAATATACATCAAACAAAATTACAATATTGAGATCTAGATTTTATATGTGTTTGTTATTTTTTTTCTATGAGTCAGCTTGCAATTTGTCATAGATAAATACAGCAGAGTCAATTGGAAAGGTCTTTAGGTAGCCGTGGCCGCGCAATATTGCCTCAACCTGGAGCGATAATCCTGACTGATAATAGTCTATCAAATAGTCCAATCTCATGACAGATTCAGAGGCAACGCTAAATCGATTAATTCTTTCAAAGGAAGAAACTACAGGAATAAGCTCAGGATTATTGAATTTGCTTATTGCACTAGAAAATTCACTATACGCTTGGTATCCATCGCCTTCATCCTCACCTATCATAATATGAAGCTGGTGGTGATAGTCACTTAAAAACTTCAGAGCTTCAAGCTTTTGAACGAAAATTTGTCTTTCTAATAGGACTGCTTTACCACTGCAAGAAAAAATCACTAAAAGGCAATAGAAATAAAAACTTGTTTTCAAAATTATATTTTTTATTGATATTTTTATAATATTTGTTTATCTCTTTTCTACTTTGGCTTTCAATCATTCTAAACTATTTTTGATATCATCCCCTAAATATCCCTTAAAGAGCGGAAGAATTAAGTTTGAAGTTCCTTTATTGTAAATAAGAACTTGTTAAATGTACTTCTGCTATGTTTGATATTTAATAGGCTTAAAACCAAACTTCTGAAACATCACTGACTCCACACCGTGAGTAAGCTGAATAAAATCATCTAAACTAATGGCGACATTTAGATTATCACGAACAAGGAGCAGATTGATCTCTTTTGTGCCGCTGGATATATCCCTCATCTTATTCATCAGATAATTATGAAAGAGCTTAAACTGACAAAATTTTAGATTCATGCTGATATTGCAAAATTCTACATTGACCATTCTTTTCTTATTAAGCATTGATATTGTAACGGGGTTTTCTTTGTATAACTGCAGCATGATTATTTAGCTGATTAATTTATCTTATTGAGATTTGGTCTCATTATCAATATTAACAAAGAACACAAACTGAATGCAAATGTATTTTAATTAGATATTAATTAAGAGAGTGTTGCTAACGATTTGCTAGTAAACTAGCTACTTCAACAGCAAAGTACGTTAGCACACCATCAGCGCCTGCTCGTTTGAAACCCAGCAATGACTCCATCATCGCACTGTCAAGGTCCAACGCACCGTAATTGGCGGCAATTGAGATCATAGAAAATTCGCCTGATACCTGATATGCAAAAACCGGGATATTGCACTCGCTTTTAATTCGATAAATTATATCTAGGTACGGCATCCCTGGTTTGACAATTACCATATCTGCCCCCTCACTTATATCAAGGTTAACCTCCCTTACTGCTTCATCACTATTTTCCGGAATCATTTGATAACTTGATTTATCTATTCCATCTTTACCAGTAATTGAGCCAACTGCATCACGAAATGGGCCGTAAAAACTAGAAGCATATTTTGCAGAATATGACATTATCTGGGTATTTGTGAATTTATTTTTATCAAGAGCCTTTCTAATAGATATCACACGCCCGTCCATCATATCTGATGGCGCAATTACATCACATCCGGCAGATGCCTGATTTAGAGCCTGTTTGCATAAGATATCTACGGTCTTATCATTATCCACCTCACCATCAATGAGAATTCCATCATGACCATGGTCTGTATAAGGGTCAAGGGCGACATCACATATTATCCCTAATTGAGGAAATTCTTTTTTTACTAGTCTTACTGTTTCACAAACCAGGTTGTTACGCTCTAGAGCTTCAGTTCCAAGGCTATCTTTTAAATCTTGATCAATATGCGGAAATAGCGCAATAGCGGGTATATTGAGTTTACTTACTACTTCTAAATATTTTAATAGTCGATCAGGAGAAAAGCGAAGTACCCCAGGCATTGACCTTATTTTTTGGGACTCATTTTTTCCTGCAGTAATAAAAACGGGTAGAATAAGATCATCTACATTAAGTTGGTTTTCTTTGATTAATCTTCTTGAAAAGCTTTTGAGCCTATTACGTCGCATTCTGGTTGTCGGAAACGAACCGAGACCATGTTTTCTATCTTTCATAGGCTGACTACTGTGGATTTGATCCCTTAAAGACTAAACAAAGGTGCCAGAGAATTGATGACTAGACTCTGCTGACTGGCTTTTTGGAATGATTTTCCCTGTTACAGTCGCAAGTGCGTCTACAAGATCATCAATATCATGGTTACTATGTTTCGGTGTTATCGTAATCCTTAGTCTTGCTGAGTCTTTTGGAACAGTAGGATAAAATATTGGCTGAACGTAGATACCAAATTTCTCATTGAGGTCCTTTGAGTAAGATTTTGCTAATTTAGACTCATAGGCCATCACAGGTACAATGTGACTATCACTATCAATAAACGGTATCCCATAACTTGTTAGTTTCTCTCTTAAATATTTAGCATGTTTCATAATGTGCGATCTTTTATGATCCGCTTCTTTTACAATACCAATACTCTTAGCGGCTGCGGCAGCGACCGAGGGCATAATTGATGTCGTAAAAATAAACCCGGGTGCAAAACTTCGGATATATTCAATAAGGTAATTATCCGCTACAATGTAGCCACCTATTTGCCCAAAAGATTTAGCCAACGTCCCATTGATAATATCTACCTGATCTGCTACCCCTAATTTTTCAGCGATTCCTCTGCCTTTGTTACCATATAATCCAACAGCGTGCACCTCATCTAAATATGTCAGAGCATTATATTTTTTTGCCAGTGCTACATATTTATCGACCTCTACTGTAGTACCATCCATTGAGTATAAAGACTCAAATACTATCAGCTTAGGCCTTTCGATATCTGTTTCTTTCAATAACTTTTCTAGATCTTCCAGATCATTATGTTTAAATATTTTGTACTCACTACTTGAATTTTTTATTCCTTGGATGAGCGATGCGTGGTTTAAGCTATCTGAAAAAACACAAACATTATTCAATGCTTTGCACACAGTCCAAATACTCGTTTGATTGGCTAAATAAGCAGAATTAAAAATAAGTGCACCCTCTTTATTATGAAATTCAGCTAATGTCTTTTCTAATTTTTGATGATAGGGTGTCGTACCGGAAATATTTCTTGTACCTCCAGAACCCGTACCAACCCTACGTATTACAGATACCATTTCCTCAATAACACCTTCATCGTGACTCATGTTTAGATAATCATTTGTACACCATATTTTAAGCTGGATACCCCCTGATTCATTATCTACCTCGCTCCTACCATACTTCACTTTAGTAAATGGAAAGGAACTTCTCTCCCTCAATATTGGAGTAAATTTCCTGTAAAACCCGTCACCACGAAATGCTTTAATTAAATCACTAAAAAATATTTTATAGTTTAATTTTTTCACCTTATTGAACGTAATTTTGTTTTTAGACTCATGGGTCGAAATTAAGACTTAATGATCTAATCAATCAAATAAGTAATTAAAATTTATTTTGTCACAGAGGAACCAATTGGATAATTTCATTAGGATTGCGTCAAGGTCTAGCGTTTTAGCTAAAATCCAGGCGAAACTTGTTGGACAAAAAATCTCAAAAAAATATCCAAATTATGATATTGAGTATCACTGGATAAAAACCACCGGAGACCTAGATCAAAGACTCGATATATCTTCAGGTACCACTCTAGGCGTATTTACTAGTGATATATCTCAAAGAATAATCTCTTCAGAATTTGACATGGCCATACACTCTTGGAAAGACTATCCCATTTCTGATAATGGAAAATCAAAAATTTACGGCACCCTAAAAAGAGCTGACATGAGAGATGTTTTACTTTTAAAAAATAAAATAAAAAACTTAGAATCATTAGAAAGCATCCAAATCATGACATCCTCCCCAAGAAGAAGGTACTCACTAGAGCAAAATCTAATTGATCTTGTCCCTATTAATTTCAATAAGATCAATTTCCTGGATTTACGTGGCAATATTGATACCAGACTTAAAAAATTCATTAATGATCAAAATACAGATGGAATTGTAATCGCAAAAGCAGCACTAGACCGAGTCATTCAAACCGATATGCAGGAGGCCCAATCGCTTAAAGAAATTATTTTAAAATGCTTGAAAGAGAGCCACTGGATTGTTCTCCCTCTTTCATCTTTCCCTACTGCGCCAGGTCAAGGTGCCATAGGAATTGAAGTGTCAAACAAAAATAAAAAGATCATTGAGCTTGTTAAAATGGTTAATAATAAATCAGTCTATGATAATGTAACTGAAGAGAAATTGATCATGTCAGACTATGGCGGCGGCTGTAGCCAAAAAATTGGAGTATCGATCTGGAATAAGAACGAAAAGATGATTCATTCCCTGTTTGGTATTACGGAAGCTAATGAAAGACTTAAGGCTTTTAGCATCGTGAGAAGCACATCAGAACAAACCATGAATACCAAAGTGAAAAAGAATGATGTGTTTCCAAAAAACAAAGAAGAACAAAATATTTTTGAACGTTCAGATGTTAATAAAAATCAGATGCTAAATAAATTGAAAAGCACTCTGATTTACATTACACGAAAAAATGTTCTAGGAAATAGACCGGTATTTGATGCAAGCTGCATTCTCTGGACAAGTGGTATGAAATCATGGCGAGCTGCGAATAATTTAGGATATTGGATTCATGGAACCTCAGACAGTATGGGTGAAACAGAAATAGAATCTGTTCGGACTTTCATTGGTGAAAAGTTCCCAATAACTAAGCTTACCTTCAAAAATGATGATATTCCCAAAGTGAAGACAATTGATGTATATGAGCTAAACAATCCTAAATTCCCTGATGATATGGCGAACAGAAAAGAATTCTTCTGGATGAGCACTTTGGCTTTTAAAACAGCATTAAAACAATATCCAGAGATTATCGATAAAAAACATGCATGCGGAATGGGAAATACATATAAAAAACTTAAAAAAATTATAAAAAGAGAAGAAAAACTTGATTGTTATTTATCCTATGAAAGCTGGTTTAATAACCTACAAGATTAAACATGATCAAAAATAAGAGATATAGTAATGCAATCAACAAGATACCTCAGAAGGTTCCACCAATTTGGTTCATGAGGCAAGCAGGCAGGTACCACTCCCACTATCAAGATCTAAGGAAAAAACATTCATTTGTAGAGCTATGCAAACAACCCGAACTTGCTGCAGAGGTTGCTATGGGTCCAATAAATGATTTTGATTACGATGTAGCCATATTATTCAGTGATATTCTGTTCCCATTAGAATCCCTGGGTCTAAAGCTCGACTATAAACCAGGGCCAACCTTTGAAAATCTATTGACTCCTGATTCTCTGAAAAACCTTGATTCCTCTGATAAAATAGTCGATGATATGAAGTTCCAGTCTAATGCTCTTTCTATTACCAGAAATGCACTTTCAGAAAATAAAAGCTTAGTTGGTTTTGTTGGAGGACCATGGACACTCTTATCCTATGGGACTGGTATAAAAAATGAAACTAATATTGATGATTTGCATAAAAATGAATTTTATGAGAAATTACTTTACGATGTACTGATCCCAGCTCTGTACCAGATTATTGAGATGCAACTTAAAAGTAGTGCTGAGATAGTCTATATGTTTGACACAAATGCATCGCAGTTACAATCAAATTACTTTATTGGTAAATATATTGAAGAGATAAAGG
>CAJWMI010000036.1 GCA_913043185.1 uncultured Fidelibacterota bacterium
AATAATGAAGAATCTTTAGATTCACTGCAGGTCATTAATAAGATAGATAGAAATAAAATTAAATATTTATGCATTAATTATAATAGAATTATAAACACGATAAATTACTTTTTAATGTGAACTGATTTTACATATCTTACACAACTAATATTTAAAAATTACCCAAACAAAAAATTATGACATTTTATTTTAAAAGATTTCTCGTTCTGCTTCTTCCGATTCAGCTGCTTATTGGAAATAATATCACTATTGATGCACCAAAAATCTTACTAAAAAATGTGGGTTTCAATATTTCGTTTATTGGCAGTTTTAACCCGGATGACTCTTTTACTTTAAATCACAATGGAAAAATATTTTCGCCGTCTAGTGTAACGAATAGCAAAATCAAGTTTGAAAATATAACTACAGATGCATTAGGTAATGCATCATTCGAACTAGAAAAAAATAGTATAAAAATACATGGTCTAAAAAAATATGTGATTAGACCGTGGGTATCTATCCTCCCTCCGCTTATAGCAATTACCCTAGCCTTTTTAACTAAATCTATCGTGCCCTCTCTGTTTGTTGCAATCTGGTTTGGTTCATGGGCGGTTAACGGTCTGACTTTTGGTGGCATATTCACTGGGCTACTTGATTCTTTTAACGTATTTATACTCAATACTATTCTAGATAGGGACCACGCAGTGATTGCACTGTTCACACTAATGCTGGGGGGAATGGTTGGAATCATCTATCGAAATGGTGGAATGCATGGAATTATCCAGCTTTTAATAAAAAAAGCAAACACACCAAAAAAAGGACAGATCTCCATCTGGCTTTTTGGGATCATAATATTTTTTGATGACTACTCAAACACACTTATTGTTGGGAACACATCCAGGCTACTATGCGATAGGCTTGGGATCTCGAGAGAAAAACTCGCGTACCTGGTTGACTCTACATCCGCGCCAGTGGCTACCGTTGCTGTAATTACAACATGGATCGGATTTCAAATCAGTATCATATCCGACTCCATAGAAAATATCAGCGGTATTTCCGAGTCAGCATATCTTCTTTTTATTCACTCTATAGCATACAGCTTTTACCCATTTCTTGCATTATTCTTGGTTGGTCTTGTTGTCACTATGGGTAAAGATTTTGGGCCTATGGTAGACGCAGAGATTCGAGCGCGGAAAAATAAAAATAAAAAGATTGAAGAAACTGTCCAGGATAATGGTGAAGATCTTAGGGTAAAAGAAAATATTTCCTATCGCGCTGTAAACGCTATTTTACCGATTTCAGTTCTGGTAGTATCAATGTTCTATTTTATTTTCTCTTCAGGTCAGGGTGACACTATAAAAGATATTCTAGGGAGCGCTGACACATTTTCAGCGCTAATGCACTCAACATTGTTGAGTGCCTTTGTCGCTGCAGTTTTATCAGTCGGACAACGGATATTATCCCTTAATGAAACATTTGAGGCATGGTACAATGGTCTAAAATTTATGATGATGGGGCTGCTTGTTCTTGTTCTCGCATGGGCACTTGCTGATATATCTAAAGATTTACACACGGCTGACTACATTGTCTCAGTCCTGGGTGATAAAATACCAATACAGATACTTCCGACAGTAGTATTCTTTATTGCAGCAGTGACAGCCTTCGGCTCTGGATCAAGCTGGGGCGTTATGGCTATCTTAATGCCCCTTGTTATTCCTCTATGTTGGGCCGTTATGGAAAATTATGGTGGACCTGGACCAGAGAATATTCATATTCTATATTCGACCATAGCCTGCGTCCTTACCGGTGCCGTTTGGGCAGACCATTGTTCTCCAATATCGGACACAACAATCCTTACTTCTATGGCGTCCGGATGTGACCTGATGGACCACGTAAAAACCCAGATGCCGTATGCAATGATCGCAGGATCGATAGCGCTCTTTATTGGTACACTTCCCGCTGGGTTTGGAGTTCCATGGTGGCTACTTCTTGGTTTGGGCTTTATCCTGCTCTTTATTATTATTAACACGTACGGAAAGCCTACAGACAAGTAGTTAGGTAATATTTAAACCATGAAAAAAGAAAATAAGTATAAACCGCTTGATGCAATGGAATATCCGCGCTTTGAGGGTATACGTACTTTTATGAGGCTCCCACACGAGACCAATTTAATAGATATCGATTTTACCATCGTTGGTGTCCCATTTGACACCGGAGGAACCTTTAGAGTCGGCGCAAGATTTGGGCCTTCAGGAATTCGAGATAATTCACTGCTTCTTAGACCTTATAATCCTGCCCAAGAAATTGAGATATTCAAATACTGTTCAGGATCAGACTATGGAGACCTGCCAATAATTCCAGGATACCTTCCTGAGTCTCATAAACTAATACAAGAAGGTGCAGAAAAAATATTTAGCCAAAATACAATCCCGATCTTTATGGGTGGTGACCACTCGATCTCTCTACCTCTCTTAAGGGCAGTCAAAAAAAAATACGGTCCGGTTGCGCTTATTCACTTCGATGCGCACAGTGATCTTTGGCATGGTTATTTTGACAATAAAGACACACATGGTACTCCGTTTAGACGTGCACTTGAGGAAGGACTTATCGATACATCACGATCCAGTCAGATCGGACTTAGAGGGCCACTCTATGACCTAGAGGACTATCAAATGTCTACGGAGGAGGGGCTACTAGCCATACCAGGACCAGAGCTCCACAAGATTGGAAACCAAAAAGCTATTTCAATGATCAAAAAAAGAGTAGGCAATGGTCCTGCTTATCTTACATTTGATATAGACTTTATTGATCCCGCTTACGCTCCCGGTACGGGTACTCCTGAGGCCGGTGGTTTCACCGGATACGATGGCATCGAGATTGTAAGAGGGCTTACAGATATAAATTTCATTGGCTATGACATGGTAGAGGTAATGCCCCCGTATGACCCTGCTGACATCACAAGCCTACTAGCGGCAAATATAATGTACGAGTTTATATCGCTGATTGCTATTAGCAAGAAAAAATCAGATCAAGATCAATAACACTACTTGTACTAAAAATATTTTTTCCAAGCATCTTCTGACTCAGGCCAGCGAGAGGTGACCTTTTTTAGATTGGTCCAGAATTCAACTCCACTTTTCCCAGTTATGTCACCATGTCCATATTTTGATTCGTTCCAGCCACCAAAGCTGTATGGATCTCTGGGCACAGGGACACCAATATTTATTCCTACCATACCAGCGGATGCTTTTTCTGACACCACTTTTGCGATTTGACCAGAGGTTGTGAAAACTGCTGCTGCGTTTCCATAAGGGTTGTTATTCTCAATTTTCATTGCCTCTTCAATCGTTTCTGCTCTTATAATTGACAGTACCGGGCCAAATATTTCTTCTTTAGCACTAGGCCAATCTGGATCTATCCCATCCAGGATTGTTGCACCAAGCCAGTACCCTTGCTTATAATCATCAGGGGGAGAATTGTCTCGTCCATCAACTAATATTTTTGCACCCATTTTTTCAGCTTCATCTATGTAGCCGGTAATCCTATCTAAAGCAGTTTTACTAATAATAGTTCCCATGTCCACGCCAAGTTTAAAGTTTCTAGCTTCTTCAACCAGCTGATCTATAATATGGTCTATGTTTGCTACGCCCACAGCGACACTAGCCGCCATACATCTCTGCCCCGCGCTGCCCATTGAGCTAGCTAAGAGTCCTTTTGCTGTAGAGTCAGTGTCTGCATCTGGAACAACAATCATATGATTTTTTGCGCCTCCAAGGCAGAGCGAGCGCTTGCTATTTTGTGAGCACCTGTTATAAACTATTTTTGCGACACTCGATGAACCAACAAAAGCTACAGCCTTAATATCTTGATGATCACATAGAGCTTCAACAATTGTTTTTGCACCATTTACAACATTGAACACCCCGTCAGGTAGGCCCGCCTGCTTCAGATATTCAGCAAGCTTCAGCCCAGCTAGTGGCGTCTGCTCTGAAGGCTTTAAGATAAAGGTGTTGCCGGATGCTATGGCCAGTGGAATCATCCATAAAGGGACCATGACAGGAAAATTAAATGGAGTAATGCCTGCGACCACACCTAGTGGCTCATGCGTCATCGTACAGTTGATCCCAGGGCCCACATCTGATGATTCTCCATTTAATACGTTTGGCAAGCTGGTAGCATACTCTATTACCTCAACCCCACGAAGTATACTGCCTTTGGCATCTGCTATTGTTTTACCATTATCTAGGGCAATTAATGCTGCAAGGTTGTCCATATCTTTTTCTATGATTGACTTAAACCTGAACATAATCTGCACTCTATCGCGAATATTAGTATCTGCCCAATTAGGAAATGCAGATTTTGCTTTTTCTACTGCTATATCTAGATCACTTTTTCCTGAATCCGGTATCGTTGCGATCTGTTTATCAAAATACGGAGAGATAACACTAATTCTATTCCCAGAGCTACTATCAAGCCACTTATTGCCCACCCAATTGCCGTAGTCACCATGTGAAGTAAATTGTATCATTTTTCTTTTTAAATCCTATTGTTAATTAATAAAAAGAGTTTATTTATCCTACTAATATCTGTCAAAGCTATTCAAAAAAAATCAATAATCTTAACTCTTAATTGGCGGCTCTAATACCTTAAATGTTTGGTAGACCGTATTGATCTCAACAATGCATCCAAGTGGCAGTGACACGTTTTTAGATCCATGCCCAGAAGGAAAATTAAAGATAACGGGGACTTTCATTTTTGAAAAATATTGTTGGAAAACCTGATGCATTTTAAAGTCAGTAGATCTATCAGGGGCCTCAGTTTCTCTTCTAGAAAACCTACCGATGATAACCCCATTAACCCGATCCAATTTACCAGCAAGTTTTAGCTCGCTAAGATAACGATCTATTCTATAAGGAGCCTCCCCCACATCTTCAATAAACAATATAGAACCCACTGTCTGGATTTCAAAAACCGAACCCATAGTTGAACAAATAAGCGATAAATTTCCACCAACTAACTTTCCTGAGGCAATTCCTGGAACCATAGTTTGAACTTTTAAGGAGTCCCCATATAAGTCAAAAGGAATCTCATAGGTATAATCATTACTATTCATTAACAATGACCAAAAGTATAACTCTGAGATAGGATCAAGGCCCTTTTTGCTTCCTAGTCCATACATCGGGTTTGGGGTATGAAAAGTAATTAGGTTGGCAAGCTGATTAAAGGCTATATGAAGTGCGGTTATATCACTAAATCCGATGAAAATTTTTGGATTACTTTCTATGATATTATAATCAAGCATTGAAAGAATTCTTGTGCTTCCGTAGCCACCAGTTCCTGGAAAAATAGCTCTAACAGATTTATCTTTAAAATAAGACATTAACTCACTCGCTCTTTGTGTATCCGTACCCGCTAAATATCCCCACCTTCTATAAATAGAATCTTCCTGAATTGTATAAAACCCTTTTTCCTCAAGCCTTGTTCTAGCAAGGCTCATACGAACGGAGTCAAGAAAGCCCGATGGCGCACAAAACGCGATCGTGTCACCCACTAAAAGTGCAGGAGGTTTTTGCATAATTGAAGGTGAATCAGATGAACAGGAAAAAATAAAAAAGAATGAAAAGATAGTGCTGATTATTATAATATGTTTGTTAAAAGATTTCATACCAAATTTCTATCGCAAAAATAATTGATATAATTGTGATAATTCTGATTTTTTATGAGACCATTATTGTATAATAGATCATTCTTCCAAAAGCTAATACTATTATTATTTTTCTTAGTAGGATATCTCCAGGCCAATCCGCAGAACGAAGAATTTCGGGGCACATGGGTTATCACATGGGATCACATTGATAGAAATAAAAATACAGCACAAAATATCAGTCACCTTCAACAAATTATCAATGATCATAAAACAGCAAACATGAACGCAATTATTTTCCAAGTAAGACAAAGTGGAACGGCATACTATAACTCAGCCTACGAGCCCTGGGGCTATTATGCTGGATATCAAGACCCGGGATACGATCCCCTTGCTAAGGCTATCGAACTCGCGCATGAAAAAGGGATGGAAGTACACGCCTGGTTTAACGTGTTTCAGACCTCAAGTACTCGTCCTGGGTCACCTGCCTATGAACACCCGGAGTGGATATGTCGTGATCAGAATGGTACCGCAATGTCATCCTATAGATCTCTTTCTCCCGGACTGCCGGCAGTTAGAGACTATACAATCAAAATAGCCATGGAGATTGTTAATAACTATGATATAGATGGCCTACATCTTGATTATGTAAGGTGGAACGAACATACCAACAGTATCAGACAGTCTTTAGATGCTGAGTCTGAGATTGCTGGATTGGATGGAATGATATCAGAAGAAATCTTAAGCCAATTAATACAAAATCGTTCAGGAAGATATCTATATGATTATTTACACCCTTACTCAGGTGGCATACCAAGCGGTTATAGTTCATGGGAAGATTGGTGGAGATGGAGCGTGACCGAGTTTGTTAGTTCCTTACATGATTCAATACAGAGAGTCAAACCTCACGTTCGATTATCTGCAGCTGTACTAGGAAAATACAATTGGTCTGGCTGGCAGGGTTATGGTACAGTATTCCAAGATGGCGCACTCTGGTTTAATGAAGGTTACCTTGATCATTTGATGCCAATGCACTATCACTGGACAACAGCCAGCGGCTTTACCGGAATGCTATCTGGCGATTGCCCAGAGTGTTGGGTCTCATTCATCCAAGATGGAATTGAATCAGGTCGATCATTTACGGTTGGGCCTGGTTCGTATATACTGGCAGATAATAATGTATGGAATAATCACTCTTCTATTATTGGAAGTTGCCGATCTCTAGATTGGGTTGACGGCTTCCAATTCTTTAGTTATGCAACCTGGGATGATAATAATTATTTTATTCCCGCTGGAGAAACATTCTTTCGGAGTCTATCTAAGATTAAACTAAACCCCATTACCACTTATCCTCCTCCAGCGTCACCAACACTCGTACTATCACAACTAAATAATGATCAGTTTCAGCTTATATCATACCTTGGTGAAATCAATGAGCCTGTATGGTTAATAACATATCGATCTCTTGATCCTAATGCAGATCCTGATAATGCTAATATTATTGATATCCAGTATACTAAAAATCCTACATCAATTATTGACCAACAAGGGATTAATGACACGGCGAATACATATCTCTATTTTTCTACTGTAGCAGATAGATATTGGAATGAGTCAACCATCTCTAATACTGTATTCTCTACCAGCTCACCAATGCCTAATAGTTATACCCTGAATCAAAATTATCCAAACCCATTTAATTCAGAAACAGATATTGTTTTTTCTATTCCTAAACTAAAAAACATAGAAATTGAAATATGGTCTCTTGATGGTAGACTTATAAAAACCCTCCTCAATTCAAAGCTGATACCCGGTCAGTATAGAATAAAATGGTTTGGGAAAAATAATTTAGGAAAGATTCAATCTACTGGGATCTATTTTTCCACTCTATCGGTGGATCAAAAAATAATAAAAACTCGTAAGCTTATTTATGTAAAATAATTTTCAACTCTTCGAATCAAACTTGTAAAACATTATACCATCAAACCTGGGATTACCATTATTGTTGATATAATCAATAAAATTTACCCTTACAGTTTTTTTCTGTTTTGATGAGGCATGTATTAGTTCTTTATTGTCAATCAGGACGCCTTCATGTGCTATCACAATACCATTTTTAAAATAGGATTTTTGGACAAAAGCTGCACCACATATATCAGGGAGTTTAGATAAAAGAAACTCATTAACATTTTTTGTTGGAATAAAATAAATTTTATTTTTCGATGTCCAATTAAGATTAAGAAACTCCGACCCATCCTTCTTCTTATTTAAAACAATAATTACTGAGTCAAGATTATCTTTTTGGGCTATAGACTTTGTGATATCAACCGTATATGGATTATTTATAATCCTGTCAGATGTATAGTGCCAGCGAGATTCATAAGTAGGTATTTTTTTGCCACTAAAATCTGGTTTGTAGTGTATGTCGATCATTTTTTTTCTTGTCTCAGACCAGCTATTGCTAGTGGTAAAAGCAAGAGATGTCAACACATGTACCGTACAGTCAGACGTGTCAATCCTTAGTATTGGATCCGGATCAGGCTCTATCTCTTCACCTAGCTTGAATATCCCATAAGGGGTTCCAACTCGCCAAATATTAATGGCCTTTAATCGGTCATTAAACTCTGGAAACCTTTTTTGAAACTCTGGAAGTAATTTCGTAACCTCGTCATTGCTTAGAGTCCAAGGCTTTGGCAAAGAAAAAACCCAATCAAGTCCCGTACTAGAATTACAAGAAAAAAGCAATAACAGTAATAATATTATTTTCATTCTAATCTATCTGAAAACTTAGATTTACACTATTTTCCTGATGGAGGATTGCCGAAACTGTGTCGCCTTTCTCTATCTTACCAACACCAGATGGTGTCCCAGAATAAATCAAGTCACCTGGACCAAGTGGCACTGTTTGTGATAATAAAAATATAATTTCATTAACGGACCAAATCATTTTATCACAGCCTGAGTTTTGTCTAAGATCGCCATTTACACTGAGACTAATTTCTAATTCATCTGCATCTAAAGAGTCATCCTTTAACACGATCTCTGATATCGCTGCAGAACCAGAAAAAACTTTACCACTTAGCCAAGGTTTCCCCGATTCTTTCGCTTTTTTCTGTATATCTCTTTTTGTGAGATCAACGCCTACGGCATATCCAAAGATCATATCTTTGGCTTCTGACTTATGTATTTTATATCCACTATTAGATATAGCAACAACTAGCTCTACTTCATGGTGCAATTCATTTGTGTCGTCTGGATATTCTAGATTGCTTCCAGGTAATAATAATATTTCAGATACCTTTTGAAAAAAAAATGGTATTTCACGGTCTGGGTTACTGCCCATTTCAAGCGCATGGTCTCTATAATTTCTACCAACACAGTATATATTCTTTACTGGAAAACTTAAATCCCGATTAAAAACAGGACATGCTACTAAAGGCGATGGGTTAATTATCCAGCCCATTTACACACAGAACAGGATAAAACGCATTATATTATCGTAGTCTCTGTCTTCATAACAAACACTCTTTGAGGTCAACATTTTTGCGCCAGGATATTGTGACGCTTTATACGCGTCTACATGCTTCATATATCTAATTGTTAGTTTGAATCTGCTGGGATACGCCCACGTACATTTCTTTAATTCACCATTTAGTGACTCTTCTGATTTTCTTCTTATAATGTTTATGGATAATCCAGGCTGTAGACTAATAGAGGAATCGCCAGCACCATGCATTGTGGCATGTGTAACCGTATTAGGACTAATATTTTTTACTTCTTTACAAATAACACTGTCACCAGATACAAAGGTTAGAGGAATATGATATTTTGATGCAATTGTCCCATGTAACAGAAGTTCAGATGCTTGCACATCATTTAATATAATTCTTTCGATTTTGGCGCTTGACATCGTGTGAGCAAGAGGATTACCACCGCTTCCTGCTCTTGCGTGATACCCTACCAGCATAAGTGCATCAAACCTGCTATTTATTTCCTGCAGCATAGAGTATGGATGACCGCTCCAGCCACGTATTATCTTTGCTCTTTTCGGTAAATATGATGGTAAAATATTTCTACCGGAGTAGTGAGCATCTTTCACCAGTATTTCTTTAGCGCCAGCTGCTATTGCACCCTCACACGCGGCAGCCACTTCTAGAGACATTTGCTCCTGAAACTGACTATAGGCAGACTTATTATGGTCAACCTCTTCCCAGTGAGACACGCCAGTGACGCCTTCCATGTCTGCACTTATGTATACTTTCATTGCTAGAAATTAATAGCTATATAGATACTAAAAAAAGCTCTTAGGAAAAAATGTAAAAGGTACTTTTGTTTATATAAATATGAGCTATCTGTTAAACATTAATTAGGAATTATTACTAGTTAATAATAATTTTAAATGTGCGATATAGTCATCAAAGAGAAACAATAAAAAAAGTTGTTTATGGTACTGACTCTCATCCAACAGCGGAATGGGTTTTCCGTAAAACAAAAAATGTCATTCCAAAAATAAGCTTAGGAACCGTTTACCGTAACCTTAAGCTATTGGCTGAAATGGGTCAAATCAGTGTAATTAACGATGATAATATCGCTCGCTATGATTGGAACACTAATTCTCATAACCATTTGAAGTGTAAGCAATGCGATAGTCTTATCGATGTTCAATTGGCCAATGATGGTTTGATTTCCAAAATAAAAAAACAATTCAAATTCGATGTTGATGATGTAGAAATAACAATCATTGGCACTTGTTCAAAACACAAAAAATAAAGGATTTATTATGGAACCAGAAAATAAATGTCCTGTCTCTCACGGATCTAACAGTCAACACACAAATGGCGCAATGTCAAACAACCAATGGTGGCCTGACCAGCTAAACTTAACTATCCTTCATCAACATGATAGTAAGTCTGATCCTACAGATACTGGCTTTGACTATAGAGAAGAGTTTAAAAAGATTGACTATGACGATCTAAAAAAAGACCTAAATGATCTTATGACAAACTCTCAGGATTGGTGGCCTGCTGACTATGGCCACTATGGACCACTTTTTATTCGTATGACCTGGCACGCTGCGGGCACATATAGAACTGCTGATGGCCGTGGCGGAGGGAATACTGGATCACAACGTTTTGCTCCACTGAATAGCTGGCCGGATAATGGAAATTTAGATAAAGCCCGTCGACTTTTATGGCCTATAAAACAAAAATATGGAAATCAAATTAGCTGGGCTGATTTGCTAATTTTAGCAGGCAATGTTGCTATTGAGTCAATGGGTGGAAAAACTTTTGGCTTTGGCGGTGGCAGACCGGATATCTGGGCGCCTGAAGAAGACATATTCTGGGGAAAAGAAAATGAATGGCTTACTAATAACCGATATACTGGTGATCGTGAGCTTGACAAGCCACTTGCTGCAGTACAAATGGGGTTAATATATGTTAATCCACAAGGCCCTGATGGAAATCCTGACCCACTTGCGAGCGCTAAAGATATTCGTGAGACATTTGCTCGTATGGCAATGAATGATGAAGAGACCGTTGCGCTTACCGCGGGCGGGCATACATTTGGTAAGGCCCATGGAGCTGGCAGTGAAGACTTAGTAGGCGTTGAGCCAGAAGGCGCAGAGATTGAACAAATGGGATTCGGCTGGAAAAATGAATATGAATCGGGCAAAGGCCGCGACACAACAACAAGCGGAATAGAAGGAGCCTGGACAGCTAACCCAACACAATGGGACAATGGTTATTTTGATATCCTTTTTGGAAATGAGTGGGAGCTTGGAAAGAGTCCAGCTGGCGCACATCAGTGGCATCCCATAAATCCTAAGGATGAACACCTTGCTCCAGACCCAGAAGATTCCTCAATTCGAGTAAAAACAATGATGACGACGGCGGATATGGCAATGCGTGAGGATCCAGAATATAGAAAAATCTCAAAACGTTTCCATGAAAACCCAGACCAGTTTGCAGATGCTTTTGCGCGTGCATGGTTTAAACTTCTTCATCGAGATATGGGGCCAAAAGTTAGATATTTAGGCCCAGAAGTTCCTGAGGAAGATCTAATATGGCAGGATCCTATTCCAGCTGGAAATAGTGAATATGATGTAGACGCTGTCAAATCCAAAATCGCAGATAGTGGACTTAGTGTTCAAGAAATGGTAGAGACTGCCTGGGCAAGTGCCTCAACATTCCGAGGCTCAGACATGCGCGGTGGCGCAAATGGCGCCCGCATTCGCCTTGAACCACAAAAAGGATGGGCGGTTAATAAACCTGAACAACTGTCTCGCGTTTTGGCGATTCTTGAAGGAATCGCTACAGAGTCTGGCGCTTCTGTCGCAGATGTGATTGTACTCGCTGGAAATGTCGGCATTGAACAGGCATCAGGCGCTAGCGTTCCATTTACGCCAGGAAGAGGAGACGCCACACAAGATCAGACTGATGTAGACTCATTTGACGTGCTTGAACCTTTTTCTGATGGCTTCCGAAACTATCATAAAAAAGAATTTGCGGTTAATGCTGAGCAGATGCTTCTTGATAAAACACAATTGCTTGGACTAACAGCTCCAGAGATGACAGTTCTTGTTGGAGGCATGAGATCACTAGGTATTAGTGCAGATGGTCACGGTGTATTTACTGACACGCCTGGAAAGCTAACCAATGATTGGTTCGTCACACTTTTAGATATGAGTGTAGAGTGGAAACCAACCGGAAGAAATTCCTATGAAGCTAGTGACCGCATGACAAGTGAAACATTAAGAACTGCTACAAGAGCTGACTTAGTATTTGGTTCAAACTCTCAGCTAAGAGCATTGACAGAAGTCTATGCTTGTGATGACTCAAAAAATAAATTTGTGAAGGATTTTGTTGATGCTTGGACAAAGGTCATGAACCTTGATCGTTTTGATGTAGCTTAAATTGTTAAATAACTAATTAATAAAAAGGAATAAAAAATGGCTAAATATGAATGTGATCACTGCGGCATGGGATTAGAAGACCTTAAATGCGCAAAATGTGGAACATCACTAGCACATGATCATCTAACAAAAGATGATGGCACACAAGTTGCTATAGCTAAATGTCCCGAAGGCCACGGCAAAATAAAATCACCTATGTGTTGCGGTCATGATATGGCATGTGAATTGAATTAATTTGTGAAAAAATTAAAAAAATAATTTTCACCTATTATTTCTATTTAAAAAGGCTCCTTCTGGAGCCTTTTTATTTTTTGAGTATACCTCTTAGTACGACACCGCCCAAGACCATTGTTCCACCTAAAAACGACCACGGGCCCAAGGTCTCAC
This sequence comes from uncultured Fidelibacterota bacterium, assembly GCA_913043185.1. The sequence goes on from CAJWMI010000036.1 coordinate 12,924, forward strand.
CAAGAATAATAAATACTAATATAGGATTAAGTATCGGCTCAATAATCGGGAAAATTATAGCATCTAAGGCAGTTACATACTTTATAGCTGTAGTATATAATATGTATGGTATTCCAAGCTGAAAAATGCCTAAGACCAATACTAATATCACAGGCTTTATCTCTAAGCTTATACTGGTCGCAATAACAGGAAGACCAATGACCAATGTTAGTATATTCCCCAAAAGCACAGAATCAGATGGTGAATCATCTTTTTGTTTTCGTAATAGTAAAGTCAGAGCAGCAAAGCTCATTCCAGAGAATATGGCAAAAATATTTCCTGTAAAACCATCTAGAGTTAGTTCATCAATAAAAAATAACGCCAGTCCAGTTAATAAAATAGCTATTGTAGCCCAATCAACTATCGTAGATCTCTCTCCAAGAAACATATATCCAAAGAGGGCAACATAGACAGGTGCAGTGTATTGCAATAAAATAGCATTTCCAGCAGTAGTTAGTTTATTCGCCATAACAAATAGTGTAACAACAAGCGCATAACAACAGGCCGCTACTATTTTTGATCTTGAAAGGGTTAGTTTATTTCCACTGCTAAATAGATAAATAACTATGGCAGCGATTCCGCCTCTAAGTCCAGATATAGCTAGCGGCGGCCAGGGGATACTTTTAATTAGTAGTCCCCCCAAAGACCATAAAGCTCCAGCGAGAACTAATAATATTATTGCCTTATTTCTTTTCAAATTTTGATTTTTTTAATAAAACAAAAAGCCTCAGAATACTGAGGCTTTTTATCATTAATTATATAATACTGTGAATCTAAAAACCTTTTACAGTACCAGATTTTTTATAAAGTTGCCAAACAATGTGCCAACCTAAAGCTACTATAATAAGTAATACCAACCAATTTGTGGAATCTGTGATGCCAAAATTACCACCGGCAAAAACAGTTGTATGCTGGTTCATCATGGTCCAAATCAGCGGCACACTCATATAAGTGTTGTGTTTAGATCTTAGCCCAGCTAAAACTACAAGATCACCATCAGGAGCGTCACCATTTTTTATTGCTGTAATTATGCTCTGCTGAGCCGGCCAAATTCTAAACCAGACATTAAAAGCCATAATTGTACCAAAAAGAGCACCAAGATGAATGTTAAATGCTCTATAACTAAATTGACCATAAAACTTCATTAAATAAATAATCCCGGCTATCAAAAAAAATGTTACTATTGTCATCACTTTTACATCTTTAATTAACCCACTACGATATAAATAATCGTAAGCAAATACGGTAACAAATGTAATCAATATCATTAAGTGAGAGAGCCCAGTTACTTCTGCACCTGAATCAAACATAAGATTTCCTACTGACTCACCCATTGAAAGTGATCCATGCCAGTATACAACATAAAGTAATATTAGACCAGTGGCCCATGTCCATGCAGCCCCCCAACGAAAGAAGTATAATGCTCTAGGCATTAATTCTGGAACAACTTTTTGCTTAGAATCTTTGTCCATTGTTGCAACGACGTGTCCATTAATCCAGTTAAAATAATACAATAATCCAATCCAGGTGATTCCAGCAATAATGTGTAACCATCTGGCAATGGGGTTAGCTACTTCTACAAATAAATCCATTGTTATCCTTTCTAAAACTCCCGTTTCAATTTATTTACAATTATATTAAATGAAAAATTATTATGTGTTTTATAAATCCTTATCCACCTCTCAATGTATATGACCGTTCTACTCTATCAATTGCAACCATGAAAGATGCTATTCGCATAGGAATTTTTTGTTTCATCTTCACATCATGTACTTCTTTAAAGGCTTGGACCATTTTGGCTTCCAATTTTTTATTAACCTCATCTTCTGTCCATTTAAATTGCTGAAGGTTTTGCACCCATTCAAAATATGAAACAGTAACTCCTCCTGCGTTGGTCAAAATATCTGGTATGATTGATATTTTCTGCTTCCATAGTTTATTTGCTGCTTCTCCTGTTACAGGACCATTTGCTGCTTCAATGATTACCTTACAATCTAATGAGTCTACATTTGATTCGTTAATGGCACTACCCAATGCAGCAGGGATCAAGAAATCACATTCTAAAGCCAATAACTCTTCATTGGATATTCTCTTGCCCTGTCCAAATCCATCTATTGTCCTATTCTTATAATTGTAATCAAACAATTCTGAAACATTAAAACCATTTGGATCATATAGTCCTCCAGAGATATCACTTACTCCAATAATTTTACACCCATATTCATCTAAGAATTTTGCAGTGTATGAACCAACATTGCCAAAACCTTGGATTACTACTTTAGCATTATTTAATTCAATTCCCCATTTCTCTGCAGTTTCTCGAGTAATTATCGCGGTACCTCTTCCTGTGGCCGCCTCTCTCCCTTCTGAGCCTCCTAGCTCTAATGGCTTTCCTGTAACAATTCCAGGAGTATAACCATGCAGCTGACTATACTCATCCATAAACCAGCTCATTACCTGTGCATTCGTGTTAACATCAGGCGCAGGTATATCAATATTCACACCAATAATTGGATCAATGGCACGGAAAAATCTCCTGGAAATTCTTTCTAATTCTGTTTCACTATAATCACCGGGATTCATTCCAATACCGCCTTTACCTCCACCATACGGAATGTCGACTAGTGAAGTTTTCCAAGTCATTAATGTCGCTAATGATCTTACCTCATCTATGTCAACATGGTGGTGATACCTAATTCCCCCCTTAAATGGGCCCCTAGTATTATTATGCTGTACTCTAAAACCTATAACGCTATCGATTTCACCATTGTCTTTTCTAAATGGAATTTCAACTTGTAGTTCACGATCAGGAATTTCTAAGGATTTAGCTATGTTTGATTTTAAACCTAAGTTTTCAACGGCTGATTTATATGCTGCTGATGTTGGATCAGTGCTTGATGACATAATTTCTTAGTACTCCTTCTTTATTTATAACTTAATCTACTCTTCATTATGCAAACAAAAAATCTGAAAATGATAACCATCCTCATATCATTTATTTAACTATTAGAATTGGAACATTACACTTATTCATCACCGAAAGAGGTTTACTTCCCTTAAAATATCTTTTTATAGGACTCATATTAGAAGCCCTCATCACTATTATCTTATCATCATTTGCTTTTTCTATAATTTTTTCGACTGGGTCACCTTTTTCTTCTAATTGCGTGTATTCAACTCCTGATCTTCGAATTAATTTTATTATTTTTGTGACGTTAAGATTATCGGCGTCATCGGTAGATACTCCATTATCTATTACAGTAACAATATCTATACCTATTTTATACGCTAATGCAACTCGAATTCCATATTTTGCTGCTTTCATCGAACCAAGAGAATCATCGATTGGTAACAATACCCTATTGAATTTTTCAGTGTCATAGTTATTAACCACTAAGATTGAACTATTGATATATTGCAGTAGATCATGAGACATATTTCTTTTTTGACTTTTTCCTACTATAGTTACATCATAGCCACCATATTGCACCTCTTCTCTTAGCTCAGAAATAATATCTCCATTCCGAAGTATCAGATTTACATCTTCGCAAACAGTCCCTGATAGGTAAACTAATTTTCTGTCTTCACCATCATCAATCAATCTATTCTTAGGAAATCCAGTTTCTATCTGTTTAGAATCAATTAGACCATTATCAGACAAATAATTAAATGCCCACTCAAGTACGTCAACACCAGGTGGATCAAAATCCCAGGACTCCATTTGATCCTGAGCAAGTTCAACTAACTGAGAGCTAAATTCACTAATTTTCTCGCCGACATCGATGATAGTCACTTTGGCGTTAAACGCCTGAGCAACCTTCATCCCTAGGTGAAGTGTAGGCTCAGAATAATGTT
>CAJWMI010000037.1 GCA_913043185.1 uncultured Fidelibacterota bacterium
ATCAAGAAATATTAACCGACCCATCATATGCAAAACAAATAGTTACCATGACAGCACCACATATTGGTAACTATGGTGTAAACTCGAAGGATATTGAGTCAGAAAAGATTCAAGTATCTGGGTTTGTGATTAAAGAAGAGTCTACTTTCCCATCAAGTTGGCGCTCGGAGATGTCTTTAGGGGATTATCTTAAAAAACAAAATATAGTTGGTATAAAAAACATTGATACTAGGGCGCTTACACAACACATCCGAGATAATGGAGCTATGAATGGAATTATATCATCTACTACAGACAATATAAATAAGTTAACATCTAAATTAAAGAGCTCTCCTTCAATGACAGGCCTGGATTTAGCAAAAATTGTTTCAACAAAAAATATTTATGATTGGTCTGATAAAGGTAAATACAGGGTTGCTGCTATTGATTTTGGTATCAAAAAAAACATTCTAAGATTACTAGAAGAATTTCATTGCCAGGTAACTGTTTTTCCCGCGAATACAACATCGAAAGATATTTTATCATTTGACCCGGATGGTGTATTTTTATCAAACGGCCCAGGAGACCCAGCAGCTGTTGAATATGGTATAAAAACAGTAAAAAAAATGCTAGGAGAAAAACCAATATTTGGTATTTGTTTAGGTCACCAGATCTTAGCTATTGCATTAGGGGCAAAAACTTTTAAGCTAAAGTTTGGACACCGCGGGATTAATCATCCGGTTAAAAATATGGGGGAAAAAACCATTGAAATTACTAGCCAGAATCACGGGTTTGCTGTTGAGCTTGAAAGTTTACCCAAAAATGTAATCTCAACTCACATCAACCTAAACGATAATACCTCTGCAGGAATAGAATCCATAGATTACCCGGCTTTTTCTGTTCAATACCATCCAGAATCCAGCCCTGGTCCACATGATAGTCGATATCTTTTCAAGAAGTTCATAAGGATGATGGATGCCTAAGAGAGATGATATAAAATCGATCCTAATCATTGGGGCAGGTCCTATCATTATTGGTCAAGCTTGTGAGTTTGATTATTCTGGTACACAGGCGGCAAGGGCATTAAAAGAAGAAGGCTATAAAATTATTTTAGTCAATTCTAATCCTGCGACAATCATGACAGATCCTGAAATAGCTGACCGAACGTATATTGAGCCCATTACAGCAGAATATGTTTCAAAAATTATAAGTAAAGAAAATCCAGATGCAATCTTGCCAACTGTTGGAGGTCAAACAGCATTAAACCTCGCAATCGAATTAAGTGATAAAGGTATCCTAAAAAAATATAATGTCGAATTAATTGGCGCACAAATTGATGCCATTCAAAAGGCTGAAGACCGGGAAAAGTTTAAAGAGGCAATGGACCAAGTATCAATTGAAACGGCTCAAGGTAATTTTATCTATAAATGGGACGAAGCAAAAAGACTAATAAATAATATCAGTTTCCCAGTAATAATCAGGCCATCTTTCACTCTTGGAGGGACAGGTGGCTCCGCAGCATATAATTTTGATGAATTTCAAAACCTTGTTGAAAAAGGTCTCGCTGCAAGCCCCATTAGTGAGGTGCTTATAGAAGAATCGCTTATTGGTTGGAAGGAGTTCGAGCTAGAGGTGATCAGAGATAAAAATGATAATGTGATTATTATATGCTCAATTGAAAACGTTGACCCTATGGGGGTTCACACTGGTGATTCAATAACCGTTGCACCTGCGATGACTTTGTCTGACAAGGAATTTCAAAAAATGCGAAACTGGGCCATTCAATGTCTTCGAACGATCGGAGTTGAAACAGGGGGTTCAAATGTTCAGTTTGCTGTTAATCCTGATAATGGAAGAATGATTATAATAGAAATGAACCCAAGAGTAAGTCGCTCATCAGCTTTAGCATCAAAGGCAACGGGGTTTCCTATAGCAAAAATTGCTGCAAAATTAGCAGTAGGTTATACATTAGATGAGCTCCCCAATGACATAACAGGAGAAACTCTAGCTGCTTTTGAACCTACAATAGATTATATCGTAACAAAAATTCCTCGATTTGATTTTGAAAAATTTCCTTCGGCGACAGGGCACTTGGGTGTTCAAATGCAAAGTGTTGGTGAGGTTATGGCTATTGGCAGAACATTTAGAGAGTCAATACAAAAAGCATTTAGATCTCTTGAAGTTGGCATTGATGGGTTAGAACCAAAATGGGCTTTTGAAGAAGATCCAGAATTAAAAAGAGCTAGATTTTTTGACTTAAATAGTTTGCGCTTTGCAACTTCATTCAGGATATTAAAAATAAGAGAAGCTTTTTTAAATGGGAAAACTGTTCAAGAAATTTTTGATATTACAAAAATAGATCCGTGGTTTCTTTATCAAATAAAAATGATCTCTGATGAAGATTTTTCATTACCAATTAAACGATTAAAAGAAAATGGTTTTTCTGATGCCCAAATAGCGAATAATACCCATACAAGTATTGATAAAGTTCGAAGCAAAAGAATAAAAAATAAAATTCTCCCCTCTTATAAACTTGTTGATACTTGCTCAGCTGAGTTTAAAGCAAAGACACCATATTGTTATTCAACATATGATCATGAAAATGAGATTGAGCCAATAAAAGGTAAAAAAATGATGATCCTTGGCGGAGGACCAAATAGAATTGGGCAAGGAATTGAGTTTGACTATTGCTGTGTGCAGGCTGTATTTGGTTTAAAGGAGTTGGGATATAAGACAATAATGGTTAATTGCAATCCTGAAACAGTGAGCACAGATTTTGACTTGGTTGATCGTTTATATTTCGAGCCTGTTACTTTCGAGGATGTAATGAATATTATTGACTTTGAAAACCCTGATGGCGTCCTCGTACAATTTGGAGGACAAACACCACTAAAGATCTCTAATATGTTATCTCAAGCTGGTGCTCCGATTATTGGGACATCACCAATGAATATTGATGTAGCTGAAGACAGGGAAAAATTCGGTAAGATATTAAATAAACTGGATATACTGTGTCCTACTTATGGAACCGGACGAAGTCTAGAAGAAGTAATTGAAATTGCAGACACTATTGGGTACCCCGTATTAGCAAGGCCTAGTTATGTCCTGGGCGGAAGAGCGATGGAGATTGTTTATTCTCAGGAGCAGTTTATTGATTATATTGCCCGTTCCGCTGATGTTACACAAGGGCACCCAATATTGATAGATCAATTTTTAGAAGATGCTTTTGAATTTGATGTGGACGCATTATGTGATGGTGAAGAAGTATATATTGGCGCAATCATGCAACATATTGAAGAGGCTGGAATACATTCTGGAGACTCAGCCTGTGTTCTCCCTCCATATCAAATTAAATCCAATACAATAGATGAGATTGAAAAAATAACATCATTACTAGCGATAGAGCTAAACGTAATGGGCTTGATTAATATTCAATTTGCATATAAAGAAGATAGCCTCTATGTGCTTGAGGTAAACCCAAGAGCAAGTAGAACGACGCCTTTTGTCAGTAAATCTACAAACGTCCCGCTTGCGAAGATTGCAGCACAGCTAGCAGTTGGTTCAAAATTAAAAGATTATGATCTACCAAAGTGGAACAATATGAAGCACGTATCTATTAAAGAAGCGGTTCTTCCGTTTAATAAGTTTCCTTCAGAATCAATTTTTTTAAGTCCTGAGATGAAATCTACAGGTGAGGTTATGGGAATATCGGAAAATTTTGGATTGTCTTTTTATAAGGCTACACTTAGTGCAGGAACTCAGTTACCAAGCGATGGATTAATTTTTGTTTCTGTGAATGACCAGGACAAATTTAATATAATCTCTACAATAAGAGGATTTTCGGAATTAGGATTTGATCTTATTGCTACAAAAGGAACGGCGACAGAACTAATAAAAAATGGTATGAATGTAAAGACAGTATATAAAGTAGGCGAAGGCCGACCAAATATTGTTGATTATATAAAAAATAATGAAATCAACTTAGTTATAAACACTCCATTAGGCGCGCAATCAAGATACGATGAAGAGGCAATAGGCCGGGCCTGCATTCAAAAAGGGATTATGGCGATTACAACTATATCAGCTGCCGATGCTGTATTGCACGCTATACGAACCAGAGAAAAAATTAAGGTTAAGCCAATACAAGAATACCATATTTAGATAATTAATCTTTATTATTCGCTTCTTCTAGTTTTTTATCAGCTCTTATTTTTCGCTGCATTTTATTTTCCTTAGATGTTTTCCCTCTATTATAGTTTTTGCTTTTGTAGAGCTCAAACTTTGATTGAATCATTTTTCTTGGCCAATGATTATTCACTAAATCAATATCAGCCGTTTCCAACCTGGGATCCAAGGTGAAAGATATTACCTGTTTTTTTGTTGCAAAAATTTTTGTTATTTGATTACGGTTCATTTTCCATATCTCAGCAGGGATTTTTATTATATAGTCAGTACTGTCTTTATAATTAAGTTGCAAAATAATTGGCATAACAAGGCCGCCGACATTTGAAAACTTAATCTCGTAATAGTTTAAATTTGAATTGTAGATCTCTTTTTCTCTTGGTTCGACCACAGAACTGTCACGGTATCTAATAAATTCTTCTTTATCTAGTATTGTTACCTCATAAGGATCAAACTTATTATAAAAGTCATTCGCAATTTCATCTGTTTCAACAACCGTTTCCTGGATATCTATTTCATTTTTTTCCTGCCATGTTTGTATAGGCTCTTCATCTTTCTTTTGTTTTCTTAGTGGAAATTCAACCTCGGGGTTTTTACTGTCTAGAGTGTACCATGTTACCCTGTCAATTGATAGATCAACTGGATCAGTTCCATAGAACCACCCACGCCAGAACCAATCTAGATCAACTGCGCTGGCATTTTCTAATATCCTGAAAAAATCAGATGGTGTTGGGTGCTTGAACATCCATGTTTTTGAATATTCTTTAAATGCAAAATCGAATAATTCACGTCCGACTATAGTTTCTCTCAATATGTTTAGTGCTGTAGCGGGTTTCCCATAGGCGTTGTTTCCAAATTGATATATCGATTCTGAATTTGTCATGATGGGGGTTAGGTTATTTTTATTACCTTTCATGTAGTTTACTATATTTTGGGGAGGGCCGCGCCGTGAAGGATATTCTCTGTCCCACTCTTGTTCTGTTAGAAACTGTAGATAGCTATTTAGTCCTTCATCCATCCAGGTCCATTGACGTTCATCAGAGTTGACAATCATAGGGAAATAGTTATGTCCTACTTCGTGAATAATAACACTGATCATACCATATTTTATTCGTTCACTATAGGTTCCATCTTTTTCTGGTCTACCATAGTTAAAACAAATCATGGGGTATTCCATCCCGTTATTGGCCTCAACAGAAATCGCCACAGGGTATGGATAGTCAAAAGTGTATTTAGAGTATACTCTAACAGTATGAGCTACCGCTCTAGTTGAATAGATTTCATATAATGGGTTTGCCTCTTTTGGATAATAAGACATAGCCATAATCGTACGATTCCCAAGTCTTACTCCCATCGCATCCCAAATAAATTTTCTGGAGCTAGTAAAGGCGAAGTCCCTTACATTTTTAGCCTTATATCTCCATGTTTTAAACTTATTACTTCTTGATTTTTCATTTTTTTCAGCTTCATCTTGGGTGATAATAATCACCGGTTCATCTGACGATCTCGCTTGTTTTAATCTTTTAATCTGCGCGCTTGTAAGAACCTCCATGGAATTTTGTAATTCTCCCGTGGCGGCAACTATGTGATCGGCAGGTACGGTGATTCTAACATCATAGTCACCAAAATCGAGCGTAAATTCTCCACGTCCTAGAAACTGTTTATTTTGCCAACCATAAACATCATTATACATAGCCATCCGAGGAAACCACTGGCATATAGTATATAGATAGTTACTATCAGATTTAAAAAATTCATACCCTGGACGACCGCCCATAAATATTCTATCTTGAATATTGTAACTCCATCGTATTGAGATTGACATCTTTGACCCGGGTTTCATAGGTTTAATTAGGTCTATTCTCATCATTGTTTTGTTTATTACATAGTTTAGCTTTCGACCATCAATTGTTACTACCTCTTCAATGTTAAATCCTCCATCAAATTTATTTAGTATTTCACTTGCCTCTTTGTCTCCGATTACATAGCCAGGTTTAATCCATGTAAAGTCCAGTTTACTTCGCATACTACCGGTGGATATCTTGTAACTGTCAGAATTTTTTGATCTAATATTTTGATCCAGTTGTACCCATAGGTAATTAAGGTTATCAGGTGAATTATTTGTATAGGTTATTGTTTCAAATCCTTCAATGCTCTGTTCATCATCATTGATTTTTACATCAATAGTATAGTCAGCGCGGTTTTGCCAATATCCATGACCAGGATATCCAGATGCTGTTCTGTATAAATTCGGTGTCGCAATCTCTTGGTCTAATTGTTTAAACTTGTCACTGTTTTGAGAAGTGATAAAGCTGATAATGACTATAATATATAATATAAGCTTAGTTAGCATTATTAAAATTTTTCGTTGTTTTTTGGCTTTAAATTTTTTTATTGGGTCTACAAAATTACATAAATTGGATTTTAAAATGATATATTATATCAAAACCTTAGTTATCATTTTTCTATCTTTCTATTGTACTATTTTTTCGCATCCTTTTCATGCAACAATCAGCTCGTTTGAATGCAAAAAAAATAACAAAAGCATTGAGGTCACAATAAAGTTTTTTACTAATGACCTTGAAAAGGCTTTAAGAAATAATCGGTATCATGATCTAATAATTGATGCTCAAAAAAGTATGTACAATATTGATAGCCTAATCTTTGTTTACATTAATAAAAATCTTTCCCTATCTATTGATAAAAAAGAAAAACAATTATCATGGGTTGGGAAAGAAATTGAAAACGATATAACATGGTGCTACCTAGAGGTAATTAATATCGATAATATTTCTTCTATTATGATGGAAAATAAATTATTGTTATCAGTCTTTGATGACCAATTAAATATTTGCCACTTTTATTGCGGAGATAAGCCTGAAACTATTATGCTCCATAAAGAAAAATCTATCGGAGAAATAAAATATTAATATTTATTATTTGATATTATTAAAAAATTTATGACCCCATATACATTTGACCTATTCGGCAATGATCATATTCTTTCCATTATTCTGATTATCATTTTTTATGTGCTTTTTCTTTGTTTTAATGAAAAAATTGGAATAAAAAATAATAGTAAAATTTTCCCGATCGTTTTATCATTTATAATTTTATCACTTGATATCTCAGAAGATATTATTCGATATATCACAGGCTATTATTCCATAGAAAAAGATTTACCTTTGCAATTATGTGCTATTGGTATTTATGTTGCCGTGGTGGCATTATTAAAGAAGAATCAAATAGCTTTTGAGTTGATTTTTTATTGGGGACTGGTAGGAGCTAGTCAGGCTATTTTAACTCCTGATAGTGATTTATTTGAGTTAAAAATATTTTTCATTTATAGCCAGGCTTATCACTCCGCGTTAATATTTGCAGTTTTATGGCTAGTCATAAAGTGTAACATGAGGATGCAAATAGAATATATTCCGAGGGTGGTATTAATAACTAATCTAGTAGTTGTGGTAATATCAGTAATTAATTATTTATTAGATAGTAATTATATGTTCTTACGTGTTAAGCCTAATTCTGTGAGTCCTTTTTTAATTGGTGATTGGCCTGTTTATATTATAATGGTGCAATTTTTTTCTATTGTTATTGTGTTTCTATTTATAAAAATACAGGATTTATTATTTCTCCAAGTAAGTTCAAAACAATAATCTGGAAATAGTTTATACTTTTAATCGGTTACTAAAAATTCAGGGGGCTTACGATGGTTTGTGTTTTGCTCGTAGGCATAGGCCATCTCTAATAGCAAAGGCTCGCTCCATGCTCTTCCATAAAAAGAAATTCCAACCGGAACGTTTCCTATGAAACCCATTGGCACATTAATATTGGGATAGCCAGATAGAGCGGCATAGACAGTTGTTGAAATATAGTATTTATCGCCGTTGATAAGATCTGTTTTCCATGCTGGGCTTCCGGTAGGCGAAACAATCGCATCAAGATTATGTTTTGCCATAATACGATCAAGCCCCTTTTCTCTAAAAGCTTTAAGCATATTTACGAGTGCCTCCTTATAAACTTTTGAGTTCAGATCGCCCTTTGATTCAGCATTTTCCATTCTTTTTAGATTAAAATACAGCATCTCAACACTGTCCCTCATTGTGGCATTAATCGCTTCTTTTAGATTAGAAACAGGGGCATTTTCTCCTAGATTGTCAAAATATTTTTTTAACCCATCCTTAAACTCATGGGCCATTACCTCAAGTGAGTTTTGTTCTGCGCCAAATCCACCAGGTGCACCTTCAACTACTTTGTCTAGTTCAACAATTTCTGCACCATTATTCTTTAGGTCTTCAATTGCGAGGAACATTAACTGATCTAATCTATGATTTTTCCCTTCCATGGTATTAAGGTATCCTATTCTTTTCCCAACAAGACCACTTTCATTTAAGAATATGGTGTAATCTTTATGATAATTGTTTTTGCTTTCACCAGTTCTCGGATCATCGGGGTCAATGCCGGTAACTGTCCCTAGCGTTTTTGCTGCATCTCTTACTGTGCGCGACATAGGACCTGCCGTATCCTGGGTATAACTTATCGGAACTATCCCTGACCGGCTCCATAGTCCAACTGTTGGTTTTATTCCAACAACACCGTTTGCGTTTGATGGGCACATGATAGAGCCCCATGTCTCTGTCCCTATTGCAACTACACACAGGTTTGCAGAAACGGCGACTGCTGATCCTGAGCTTGATCCACAAGGATTCCTGTCTAATACATATGGGTTTTTTGTTTGTCCACCGACACCGCTCCAGCCACTGGATGAGTATGAGGCTCGATAATTTGCCCACTCGCTTAGGTTTGTTTTCCCAAGAATCACAGCACCTTCTTCTCTTAATTTTTTTGCGACCCAACTATCCTTCAAGGGGAAAGAGTCTTTTAGTATTCTAGAGCCAGCTGTTGTTGGCATTTTGTCGTGCGTATCAATGTTATCTTTAAGTAATACAGGAATACCAAAAAGTGGCCCCTTTTTTTTGCCGTGTTTTTGGATTTTGTCTAGTGAATCAGCAATATTTAGTGCATCAGGGTTTATTATTATAATAGAATTAATTTCTGGGCCAGACTGATCGATGTGTTTTATTCGATCAATATACTGGCTAACGATTTCTTTTACAGTGTAGCTACCACTATTATATCCATTATGGATTTCATCAATAGTGATTTCGTTAAGTGTGAAGTTGGTATTTTGACTAAGATCTTTTTTAGTATCACAAGATCCAAAAAAAATTAGACAAAAAGCACAGACGATATGGAACGTAAACTTTTTCATGATTATATAATGCCCCATTAAATATTTTTTCATAAAATTAATCACTGATGTTACTCTAGATTTTGGTAAATAAGAAAGCGGATCATTGAAAAGATTATTATTGTTAATTGTTATTCTTTTTAGTTGTGCAAAAAACAAACAAGAATATCAGCTAAATGACAGGACATATAATATGTGGAAAGAGTTTATTAAGCCCACTAAAGAAGAGCTAGCCTGGGCTGAGATACCCTGGAGGAGCACATTCTATGATGGGCTCATAGACTCGGACCACCAGCAAAAACCACTACTCCTATGGGTAATGAATGGGCATCCGCTTGGCTGTACCTGAAATAACGGCGCAGCAGGCCGGCGGTCTGTTTGGTCCGACTCCAGAGCAATCGAACTGTCGAAAGAATTTATTCCGACTACGGATGAAGTCTGGCGTTTACAAGGCGCGAGAGATAAAGACGCGATTATGTTTCAACAAATGGCAAATAAAGGCCACTACCGTAAAGAAGGCGGAACTAGACAAGGGATCTATGTTTGCAGCCCCAGCGGTAAGCTTTTGAGCTCAGTAAACTCTCTAAATCCAGATGTTGTTATAGAGGCAATTCAAAAAGGCCTAGACAAGTGGAATAAACTGCCAAAAACAGAACGTTATTTGCCAAAAGATTTTTCAAAAATTATTGAACACCGCTGGGAAGATAATTATCCGAAAGACGGACTTATACTAAAAGGAGCAAAAGCAGACCTACTGACAGACCCTCCAAGGTTTTCTGAAAGAGGGTCTCGCTGGAACATGGACCACGTATGGTTTAATAAGCAAGAGGTTAAGCTCTGGATTCCTGAAAAGATCAAAGAAAAAGAAACCCAAGAGTGCCCAGATATTATTAAAGATCGTTTATTTAGATTTCATTTGGTAGACAATGTAAGAGGGCAGGTGCTTCCCTTTGCGCCGCAAGAAATTAAAGAGTCAAATCTTCAGGTTGAGATTGTTGAACTCGACCAGTCGGACTTAAAACTAAGGATAACTGGCAATTCTCTTGCAGTAGCAAAAGGACCGTGGCTACTAGGAGAAAATGATTGGACACCAACACATGAGCTGAATCATAGAATAGAGACGAATATTCTTGGGAGTGCAATGTATAATATTAAAAAAGAGAAGTTTACAGATTTTGAACTAGTCGCACTTGGTAAATGGGTAGGAAAAACTCAAAATAACGGAAGGCGCTTCGGCCCTGACAGCGGACACATCGGAATCCTTTATAATCTGGCCGAGAAGATACATGAAAATAGAATTGCCCCTGCTTTTGTAGACCTTTACAATGCAGATTGGATTACCCAACCGCAATAATCTTTTATCATCATAACTTTTGCTATATTATATTTGGAACAATATAAATTTTTTATAGTAACAATATTAAATAGTAATGAAAGTATATAAATGAAAATTGAATATAAAAGTATGATTTTAGGCGTATTATTGGGCTTAGCAGGGTGTTTTGTTATTTTACTTTTATTAGGAAATATAGAAACTGAATTCTCTTTTACTACTGGTAATAAGCATAAAGAATTAAATAAAAATATAGATGTTAGCATAGAAAGAACTGTAAAAAATGAGCAGGATCATACGGATATAACTGTAAAAGCAGTGGGCGATCTTACAGAGGAAGATATTGGTAAAGAATTAGAAAGACTTTTCAAAGTATATAATATTGATAAAGATGCCTCAAACATCAACATTGATGTAAAAATAAATAGTTAATGAATAAATTATTATTTTTATTAATAATGTTAATAAAAATTTGAGCCCCACTTATTTGTGGGGTTTTTATTTTCAAAGGATTATTACTTAATAAATATGAAAAACATATTATTTATTTCATACATATTGTTTATATCTGCTCTTGGTGCCCAAGAGTACGATATTTCTGAGTGTATTAAAATAGCGCTTGATAGAAAAGGGACTCTGGTATCGGCCGGGCTAGAGGTAGAGTCAGCCAATCAGGGGGTTTTAGGCTCCTACAGTGGTGTTCTTCCATCTCTAAGTTTGTCTACATCTGGTGGTAAGACCAAGTATCCGGTTCAAGAGAGCATAATCCCAGACTTAGTGAATCTCGAGATTGACACAATAAAATCTGGAGAATCTAGCTATATGTCAGCTGGGTTATCTATTAATCAAACAATCTATAATGGCGGCAGGTCTGTAAATGCTATAAAACAGGCTAGAATTAATTTAGATATAGCAAAACTAAGACAGAGAAATACTAAGATAGAGGTAATACAAAATGTTACAAGGTCCTACTATGGTTTACTGCAGGCCCAGCAGCTATTAGAGGTCGCAGAAAAAAATCTTATACTATCTGAAAAGCAAGTTGATCTAGTTCAAAAACAGTTTGATCTGGGTGCGGTAAGAAAGACCGATCTTTTGAAGGGGAAAGTGTCAATGGGTCAGGCAAAGGTTGAACTGTTAAACAGAAAAACAGCTTTAGAAAATGCAAGGAGACAACTGTTTAATGATATGGGAATGATTGACTTTGGTCAGTCTATCGTAGCTAAATATAGTGATTGGATACCAGTTTCAGTCCCAACAAGCGCAGAAGCGTTAAAATTTTTAAAAGAAAAAAACCCTAATATTTTAATGCAATTATCAGCAATTGAAATCGGGAAGATCCAATTGAAAATGGCTAAAGGGATGCGCTCTCCTTCAGCTTTCGCATCGGTAGACTATTCTGCAAATGGAGACAATAGTGATGAGCTAAAAGAATCATTGAAGGATGACTGGCGCTTAGGAATGAACATGTCTGTTAATTTTCCGCTTTATTCTGGAAACTCACTCTCTACGGCCCAGCAAAAAGCAGTACTTGAAAAACAAAAATCGGAGAATGACTACCTAACCTATCTAAATGATCTACGTGTTCAGGTAGAACTGATTAGAAAGTCAATCATGAACTATTCAGAAATCATTCCTATTAACCGGGATGTTGTTGCCTCTGCTGAAGAAGACTTAAAGCTAGTACAAGAACGATATAGTATTGGGTCAGCAACTATACTAGAGGTCTTAGATGCTCAGGTTTCTCTGATTCGATCAAACTCAACACTAATAAATACTATCCACGATGCAAGGATGCAGGAGATGAGTCTCAAGGCCTTGTTAGGGATCTTAGACCTAGAATACCAAACAAAAGAAGAATAATTATGATACAAAAACTAAAAAAGAAAACAATATGGATCCCATTATTGATCATATTAATAGCTGTGGTCAGCGCAGTAATAATATTTTCTGGAGACGATGACCAGATTTCTGTTATTGCAGAAAGAGTAAAAAAGAGAGACATCGTTCACAAGATAAACGCGAGCGGAATTATACAACCTGAAGAGGAAGTTCAAATTACTTCTATGGTCTCAGGATGGATAACAGATATTACGGTTTTAGAAGGTGACACGGTTAAACCGGGTCAGCACCTAATAAGTATTGATAAAAAACAATATCAGGCAGCATATGACCAGACAGCGTCGCAGGTAAAATCATCTGAGGCAAACCTGAAAAAAATAAAATCACAAATGTCTCGTACGGAAACTCTATATGCACAAAAGTTAATTTCTAAGCAAGAGCTTGAGCAGGTTGAGGCTTCTTACGAGCTAGCGACTAGTCAGGTAGAGCAGGCCAGGGCGGCACTTCTTTCAAGGGAAGATGAGCTATCTAAAACCAGATTAGTAGCACCAAAGTATGGTATCGTCACCAGCCTGACAAAAGAAGAGGGCGAGATGGCTCTAGGAGGTATGTTTAACCCTGGAGTTTTAATGACCATTGCTGATTTAGGATTTATGGAAGTACTTGTTGATGTAAATGAAAATGATGTGGTCACGATAAACATAGGAGATACCACAGAGATTGAGATTGATGCATTCCCGGATACTGTATTCTATGGGGTGGTTAGTGAGATTGCACACACCGCACAAAATTTAAACATGGGTAGTCAGCAGCAGGTTACAAACTTTAAGGTAAAAGTTAAGATTCTTGAGCCGCCCAAACGAATTAGGCCTGGAATGAGCAGCACAGTGAATATTATTTCAGAGACAATAAAAAATACTATTTCTATCCCTATTCAAGCTCTTACATCAAGGCCAGAAAATTATCATAAACTAAAGGATTATAAGGAAGATGATAACAGAAAATGGAAAGATGATGATGGAAATGACAGCTACTCAGTAATGAGTAAAAGTGTGGACGTGGTTTTTGTTCTCGTTGATGAATTCGAAGATGAAAAAGCATTAGATGATGAGAAAATTGCTTTAGTCAAACCCGTTGATGTCGGCTTATCCAGCGAAGATTATTATTCTGTTAAATCTGGAGTCCAGGAAAATGAGTTAATTGTGACAGGTAGGTATCGGGTTTTAAGTAAAAAACTGCAACATGGCATGAGAGTGAATTATGAAGAGGAGTCAAATTCTCTATCGACAGAAATCCAAAAAACAAACTAACTCTTAGTATTCCATCTCATGACATTAATCAATCTTAATGGTATTTATAAAATTTATAATGTAGGAGGCGAAGAGGTCCGTGCTCTTGATGGAGTTGACCTAACAATCAACAATAATGAGTACCTAGCCATTATGGGTCCCTCAGGCTCTGGTAAGTCTACCATGATGAATATGATTGGCTGCCTTGATAGCCCTACCTCCGGCATTTATGAATTCGAGGGAGAGAAAGTACATATTATGGATGACGGGCAGCTTGCCTCTATAAGAAACAGAAAAATAGGATTTGTATTTCAGACCTTTAACCTTCTTCCTAAGGCTAGTGCATTACACAATGTTGAGATTCCACTTGTCTACGCAAATATCAGAAAAGAAAAAAGAATAGAAATGGCTTCAGAGGCTTTGAAAAGTGTGGGGCTTGAAGACCGGATGCATCATAAACCGAATGAACTGTCAGGCGGTCAGCGTCAGAGAGTTGCCATTGCCAGAGCCTTGGTGAATAAACCTTCTATAATTTTAGCTGATGAGCCAACAGGGAATCTGGACTCAAAAAGTGGGCATGAGATTTTGGCAATCTTTGACAATCTACATGCGCAAGGGAACACTATTATACTTGTGACTCATGAGGACGATATTGCAAAACATGCGAAACGTACGATCCGCCTTTTTGATGGTAAGATCATAGAAGATATAAAAAATAAATAGTGTTCTCCTTATTTTTTGAAAACCTGAAAATCTCTTTATCTGCTGTATTTGCAAATAAAATGAGGTCTATTTTGACAGCCCTAGGTATTGTAATTGGTGTTCTCTCTGTTACGCTGATGGGGACACTTATATCGGGCTTAGATCGTTCATTTGAAAATAGTATGTCTTGGCTTGGGAAAGACATACTATATATAAGTCGTTATGAGTGGTTCGGTGATATGGAATGGTGGGAAGTAAGGAATAGACCTCGCATGCGGCCAGAGTATGTTGAGAAAATACATCAGAAATCAAAATATGCTCTAGCTGTTTGTCCTGTAATGCAGAGAGGGGCTTCATTGTCTTATGGGGATAAAGAAACCCGAACAGAAATATTTGGTACGAATGAAGAATACATGGAGACCATAAGCACGGACATAGAACAAGGCCGATTTTTTACCGCAAGTGAGGATAAATCAGGCTCAAGAGTAACGATCATTGGTCACGGGATAAAAGAAGCATTCTTTGGGGATAAAAACCCAATTGGTAAATATATAAAAATAGATAATCTAAAGTTTAGAGTAATTGGCGTCCTAGAGAAGCAGGGGAAATTTTTAGGCCTTTTTAGTGTAGACAAGCAGGCAGTATTACCGCTAGGAGCATTTAAAAGGATTTTTTCAAAAAGAGGATGGATGCGTTTAAGTGTTAAGGTTCCTGAAGACAAGATCAGCGAGGGGATAGATGAAATCTCAGGTGTGATGCGGCAAATAAGAGGCTTAAAGCCTAGCCAGAAAAATGATTTTGCGATTAACCAGACAAAAGCTTTTGAGACTCAGTATAATACACTAAAAGTTGCAATCGGCGGCACGGGTTTTTTTATTACACTTTTATCTCTACTTGTTGGTGGGATCGGAATAATGAATATTATGTTTGTCACAGTTAAAGAGAGAACAAGAGAGATCGGTGTCAGAAAGGCAATCGGCGCGACCAATGGAATGATTCTAGGTCAATTTTTAATGGAGGCCGTTACTATCTGTTTGATAGCGGGCATGGTTGGACTATTTATTGCATATATTAGTAGTATATTTATCAATAAAATTTTCCCATCTACTCTTCCTATTGGGCTATCTATTTTTTCCATAGTGATGAGCATGGTTGTAGGGGTTTTATCTGGATTTATTCCCGCATATAAGGCATCAAAACTTGATCCAATTGATGCGCTTCGATATGAGTGACTATGGTTTCTAGAAGTCTAAAAAATATCCTTAAAGAAAGTTTTTTGATGGCCATAGAGGCCATCCGACAGAATAAACTGCGATCTATTCTTACCCTTCTTGGAATAAGCATCGGAGTTTTTTCAGTTATTGGTGTGATGACAGCAATAAGAACTCTTGAGTCATCCGTACAATCTGGGCTAAACGTTTTTGCGGCAAATACATTTGTAATTCAAAAATACCCTGAGATACAATTTGGGCATAGTGATAGAAAATACAGAAACAGAAAAAATATAGACTATGCCCAGTATAAAAAGTTGAAAAATCGTGCAAAACTGCCTGTTTTAGTAAGTGTTAGTGAGGGGACCTCTGTAAGAAACGTAAAATACAAAGATAAAACAGTAAAAAACTACGTAGAGTTATTTGGGGGAGATGAGGGCAGCATCAGAATATTCAAAACTTATATTGGCGACGGTAGAAATCTAGCACCAGATGATGTGAGGTATGCACGGAATGTTTGTGTTTTAGGCATGGATGT
>CAJWMI010000038.1 GCA_913043185.1 uncultured Fidelibacterota bacterium
GCTCTTGCTATTGGATACTCAAGGATATATCCATAGCCACCATGAAGTTGCAAACACTGGTCTGCTACTCTAACCTGCAAGTCAGATGCCCACCATTTTGCCATTGCTCCCTGTTCGGGAGTAAGTCTTTTCTCATTTAATTTTTTAATGCAATCGTCAATATAGATTCTTCCTATCTCAGCCTCGGTTTTCATCTCTGCAAGTTTGAACCTTGAGTTTTGAAAATTTCCTATCGGCTTTCCAAATGCTTTTCGCTCTTTACAGTATTCAATTGTATAGTCAAGAACGGTCTCAATCGCTGCAAGTGCTGAAACTGCTATTGACATTCTTTCTTGAGGAAGGTTCTTCATCATATAATAAAACCCTTGATTCTCCTGTCCCAGTAGATTTTCTTTTGGTACTTTCACATCAGTGAAAAATAATTCAGCAGTGTCTTGACCCTTGAGCCCAATTTTCTTGAATTCTTTTCCTCTTTCTATACCTTCCATTCCGCGCTCTAAAACCAGCAGGCTCATGCCTTTATGACCAGCATCTGGATTTGTCTTGCATGCGACAATTACTAAGTCACTAGTGACACCATTTGTGATAAATGTTTTCTGTCCATTGAGGATATAATGGTTACCATCAAGTTTTGCTGAAGTGCGAATCGCAGCAAAATCACTTCCTGCGCTCGGTTCTGTCATTCCTAAGGCTGAGATTGTCTCACCCGAACAAAGTTTTGGAAACCATCTCTCTTTCTGCTCATCATTTGCATATCTTAGTAAATAAGGAATTACCAGATCGTTAGTCACACTAAATGTTAAACAGGTAGTACCTGCCCTCCAGACTTCTTCAATTACTACACTGTTATATCTAAAATCGTCTATACCGCTTCCGCCGTACTTTTCAGGCACATCGATTCCTAAAAAATTATTCTCTCCAGCCTTTAACCAAATATCTTTTGGCACGTGGCCATCTTTTTCCCATTGTTCATGGTTCGGTACAACCTCATGCTTTAAAAACTCACGCATTGAATCCTGAAACATGATTAATTCTTCATTTAATAACTCTTCTCTCAATTTTCCACTCCTTGTTAATTATGTTTTAGAACAACCCTGCCTACTTGATTACCATTGAGAATTTTATTTACTTCACCCATCATACCTTGCATATCTACAGTTTTATGTATACTGCCCAAACCATTTAACCTCCAATCACCAGCAAATAATTGCCATATTTTAGACTTCTCCTTAATTGGAACCATTCCTGAGTCAATTCCAATTAGACTATTTCCTCGAAGGATAAAAGGAAACACAGTCGTATCAAAGTTTGGACCGGCCACGAGTCCACAACAGGTGATTACACCTCCATAGTTCATACTTGCAATTAGTCCAGACAATATATCTCCGCCAGCAACGTCCACCGCTATATCCCACTGACCTTTTCCCATGGGCTTTCTTACAGAGCTAAGGAAATCATCTCTCATTAGCACCTCTTTTGCACCAATCGATTGTAGAAACTCTGTCTCATCAGATTTGCCGGATATTGCAGTCACATCAGCGCCAAGCAAGGACAGAAGTTTAACGGCAATGCAGCCTACTCCACCCGTAGCACCAGTAACCACAGCTTTTTTACCAGCAATTTCATTTATGGACTGAAGCGCTTTTACACATAACCCTGCGGTTAACCCAGCAGTGCCAATAACCATAGATTCTAAAGCATCTAAATCATCAGGAAGATGGGAGGCCCACCCCTTTGGTATTCTAATGTATTCTCCAAAACCACCTGAAGTGTTCATTCCCATGTCATACCCAGAGACTATTACCTGCTCTCCCTTAATAAATTCTGAATTTGTTGAAAACTCAACAATGCCCATAGCATCAATTCCTGGAGTATGTGGATAGTTTTTAGTTACTCCTTTATTTCCTGAAAATGAAAGTGCATCCTTATAGTTAAGGGAAGAATATTTAACGCGAACTAATAAGTCTCCTTCTGGAAGATCATTGATATTCTTTTCTTTTATATTTTGAGAAAATGTCCCGTTTTCATTTTCCTCAACCACTATTGCATTAAATATATTATCCATTTTTCGCTTGAATGTGATATACTAATCACTGTTTTAACAATTATCCTAATATTTTATCTAATGTTTCTTTTCTTCCTTTAATCTTAAGATAAATCTCATCATCACCATAAACACTTTCTAAAATCTCTACCTGATCTTGTAATTGTGATATTGTTTTACCTTTGTGATAAGGAATATTCAGATCAAAAATTTCAAAATCACTTTCAATCTTATCTATAATATGATTCCTAACATCATCTAGTCTCAAATGGTGAAGTGCAGAAATAAAAATAGCATCTGAAAATTTATTTCTTAATCGTTTCAACTCTAATTCTTCTTTCACACGATCAATCTTATTTAAGACTAAACTTTTTGGAATATCATCAGCACCTAAATCAGTTAAAACCCGCTTAATTGTATCAAGATGATCATCAATGATTACAGAACTCGCATCAAGAACAATAAGAATAAGGTCAGCCTCTAAAAGCTCTTTCAAGGTACTACGAAAAGATGCAACCAAGTTATGAGGTAGTTTTCTAATAAAACCAACCGTATCACTGATCAAAACTTGGTGGGTTTTATTTATCTTTAATTTTCTTACTGTAGTATCCAGTGTGGCAAATAATTGATCCTGAACATAAACATTATTTCCTGTTAACGAATTAAATAATGTCGACTTTCCGGCATTTGTGTAACCCACGAGTGCAACTCTAAACTCTCGATTTCGTTTTTGACTTTGAGTTGTTCTTTCAATTTCTATCTTTTTTAAATCCAGCTTCAGTTTTGATATTTTATCCCTAACAAGCCGTCTATCAATCTCAATCTGAGTCTCTCCCATTCCAGCTCTAGTACCAACTCCCCCCATCTGTCTTTCAAGGTGTGTCCACTGTCTTGTAAGACGAGGCAATAAATATTGACAAAATGCTAGTTCTACCTGCGTCTTAGCCTCTCTGGTTTTAGCGTGCTTTTTAAATATATCCAATATAAGTGCACTTCTGTCTATTACTTTGATCTCCTTTGCCAGTTTATGATAATTTTTGATTTGAGCTGGGCTAAGCTCTTCATCAAAAATAATTATATTTGCATCTAATACTTTAGCCTGATCTATGACTTGGCTAGCTTTACCCTTCCCTACAAAGAACGCTGGATTAACCCTTGCAAGCTTTTGAGTGATTTCACCTAATACTTCTATCTCTGCAGTCTCAGCTAGTAAGCTTAATTCAGACAGATGATTATCTATATCTATTTGATTATTTTGAGGAAGAATAATTCCTACTAGTAGAGCTTTATCCAAATTTTAAAGGCTATTTTTTAATATTTTTTGGTATAGGGCGACCAATCCATGTTTCTAATAGAAGGAAAACCGTGGCCATTAATAAAAATATTTTCCATAATGATTTTCCTTGTCTAGTCTCGTTAAAGTTATTAGTAAAATTATTATCTAGCTCGAGCCACCTATATCTATCACCTGGCAAAAAAGTTGTTATTTCATTTTTTGTAATTTTTTTTGATATCGCTTCATATGGGTGCAAAAACGTTGAAAAAGAAGTAAAATGTTTCCCATTTTGATAAATCTCATAAATGCCTAGTTCATCGGTGCTTTTTATTTTGATACTTTCTTTACTAAAATCAGGAACTATAAGATTTTTCTCACCAGATGGAGATACAACTTCCCATTGGTCTCTCACTTCATTCTGATCTAATGCAATCCATTTGGTATTTCCAATCGCTACTGGAAATGTATTTAACTCATCCGTGCCACCTAAAATTAGAAGCCTGTACATTAGCGGTACCAGCATACCTCTTATAGGCATATTATTCCAAGCCAGATTCATTAAAGAAGTAAAATAAAAAATGTTTCCACTGCCCCTATTAAACTCTAAAAGTAGAGGGTCACCATTATTCAGTTGGAAATGAACATTATGTTTATTTGAATAATTATGTTTAACATATCGATAACATTCAGGCAATTCATTTTCTAACTTCCTTACATTTAAGTCTGATAATAAATGATCATCTTTGCTTGGAATATTTACACTAAATATACCGCTCCCGGATTCTATTATTCCTTTTGCCTTTGGAAAGCCGATGCTAGAAAAATATTTATTATAAGTTGGGTCAATTTCCATGCCACCTGAAAACCAAATTAGACCTCCTCCTCTTTGAAGAAAAATATCTAATTCATCAAAAGCAGCTTCTGTGAAAGCTTCTGGATTATGTATTATTAAAAGATCAATATCATCTACGAATAATCTATTAATAATTGGTTGACTCCTTGATTCAAAATTAATTAATTGCATTTCAGGATCAATCGCATCCATTATTAATCTAAACATAGATACTTCCTCATCTGTACCACCTATCATTAAACAATTAATTTTATCTAATATAGGTACAGTAATAAACCATATATTGTCGTTTTGATAGTCATCATTAGGAAGCCGAATACTACCTGCTAAAACACCCTTCCTTTCAGGATAAGCTTGAAAAATGAATTCTTTATTTGATCCTTCATCAAACTCAGAGATTACTTGCCCAACACGATTTTCTTCGAATAAAAGATCGATAGGTGTATTGGTTATTTTTTTATTACCTGAATTATTTATACTTGTCTTTAATTTTAATAATTGATCTGGAACTTTTATCCTACTGACCACCTCTAAATTATTAATGGAAAGATTATTATTTATCTCACCTGAATTAATAAGATAAAACTTCCAGCTGTCTAAAAGAGGTCTATTCGGAATTATATTATTCTGAAAGTCACTGAAAATGATACATTCTTTTATTGGCTCAGGCGCGTTAATTGTACTAGTTAATGAGTCAACAACTGTCCAAAGATTATCATATTTAACTGTGGGACGGATCTGGTTAATAATTAAAGGAATCGATGGATCATTTATTTTTCCATAAAAGAGTGTCCTTGGAGGACATGTTTGGACAATGTTAACTGTTGTGTTTTTGCTAAATATTTGAGGTATTGACGTTGCACCTTTTTTAGAGGATTCAAGTAGAGTCAGTGAATTTATTTTTCCACTCATGCTTGAAGAATTATCAATCACCAATAATAACCTGGATTCTACTTCTGCTGAAATCCATCCAGGCATAAATCCTTTTGCAACTGGTCTCGCAATCATGAGTACTAGAGCAGTAATAATTCCTATTCTCAATAAAAGAAGAACCCATTTTTTAAACCTTATACTTCTTATTGCATTATTCTCTAGATTTTTTATAAAACGTATTGTACTGAAATCAACTTTTTTTACAGTAAGACGATTTAATATATGAATAATAATAGGTATACCTATTGCAAAAAGAAATAACAGTGACGAAGGAGATAAAAAAGTCATAAGGTTATGCTCAAATAGTACATAGAAAGACCTGAAAAAATAGGTATACTAACATTATCATTAATTGGCAATGGAAGTAGCTCTATTAACATTGCCATAAAAGCACCAAAAAGTAAAATCTGGTAACTAATAGAAATATCAATAATTAGTCCAACAATAACACAAGCTATAAAACCTGATATTGATCCAGATATGGTTTTCCCACCTACTCTTATAAATGGAAATTTTATTCCAATAATTGCTGCAAAGGTGTCACCTACTGATAAGAATAACAATGAATATATACTATATGGATATGGTATCAATAGTATTGTAAATAAGGCTCCAACAAATACCCATGTCGCGCCAGTGATCTCACCTTTTTTTTCATCATCCCTCAGCATAAAACTTAACCACTTATAAAAAAAAATCGATACTAAGTGATTTTCTTTTCTAGCGATCTCTATAAAAAAACATAACACCAAAAAAAAGGCTAATATAATTATCATATCAATCTTATCTCGGAATAAATAAAGATAACTAAGTGGGATTATAGCATTAGATATATGTACAGCTTTTCTAGCAAATTCACTTTTTATATTATTATTCACTGATCTATAATATTATTAAATATATCTTGCATATCAAGGACACTTATTGTTAGATCTATTACAGTAGTTTTTTCTAGTACTGTACCAGGCTTAACTGACTGATCAAGTACAGTATATGGTATTAAATCTTCATTCTGTCTGTAGTATATCTTTCCAAGTGAAAATCCTGCTTTCTCAAGCTCATTTATTGCTTTCTTTTTGCTAAGGCCAAAGACATTTGGAGCTTGGAAAAAATTTGGCGGAACACCTAAACTGATTGTTAAATGAATACCCATGCCTTTGCTAAGGAGGTCACCACCCTTAGGATACTGCCAAGTAACATTTCCAAAAGGCACATCTGAATTGTATTCTTTATAAACTGTGTCGATTTCCAATCCGGCTTGTCTTATATCAATCTCAGCGCTACGCTCAGATCTTCCAATTAAATCAGGTACCAAAACCATTCGCTCTGAATGAGCAATTGTTAAACGCACTGTTCTACCTTCTTTTACACGCATATTTGGAGATGGATATTGGTCGATAACTGTTCCAGGTTTGAACAAGGAAGAAAATAGAGTGTCTGATACTAAGCCTTTGTGCCCCTCCGAGGCCAATATATCAACTGCATAATCAATAGGCTTATCTTTTACATTTACCATATAACTACCTTCTCCGTGCCTTACATATATTGGCAGCATAAACAAGTCTGCAATAAAAACACAAATAGCGATTAAAATGCTTAGACAAAGAAAATAATATTTGATATTTTGACTAGTTTTCATTCTTTTTTTAATAAAATCGCACCAAATAATGCATCGGATTTTGTTTTGTAAGGCATTGTCATTAAAAACCCTTCTGAATTTACCCAATGCTTAGGCAATAATGCATTAGATGGAAACAACCTAAAATCTTTATGATTAAAAAGAAAATTCTTAACAACTTTTATATTCTCCTCTGGCTCCAGAGAACACGTAGCATATACTATTCTTCCTCCAGCCTCCAGAAATTTTGACATATGATTAAGTATCGCTAACTGAATCTTTTTCATATGGTGAATATCTTTATTTTTAATTCTCCACTTTATATCAGGTCTTCTTCCAATAACACCCGTTCCAGTGCATGGAGCATCAATAAGTATCTTTTTAGATAATGGGAACTCATCTTTTGATGCATCCAAAACAGACCAAATAATATTATTATACTTATGTCTTTTAATATCTCCCACCCCCTTTTTTACCCTACTTTTTTTTTTGTCCGAAGCATAAATTATTCCATTAGGTCCGACTCTCTGGGCCATTAATAATGATTTTGTTCCAGGCGCCGCACATACATCCAAAATTGATTCACCTTTTTGTGGATCAATTAGATCAACAACTGCTCCCGATGCTGGATCTTGTATAGAAATAATACCAGAATCAAAAAGTTCGCTATTTATTATTTTATCCTGACCAATAGTAACCTCAAAAAAATTGGTAAAAACATCATGTTGCTTGAGCTTTATTCCCGATTGGTATAAATAGTTAATAGCTTCATTAATTTCCAAAAGGTTTTCATTAACCCTTAAAAACATCGGTGATTTATTTAAAAAAGACACACACAACTTTTCAGTTATAGTCAAACCAAATTGTTTTTTCCATTTTTTAACCAGCCAGCTAGGATAAGCTAGCTCTACATTATTATTTATTATTGATTCCACCCATGTTGGATCCTGTTTTTGCTTGCGCTGTATATTTCTTAACACAGCATTAACCATGGAACCAGATTTTTTATTTATTGATGTTTTTCCTAGCTCGACCGCAGAATGTATAGCTGCAAAATCAGGGACAATATCATCAAAAATTAATTCATAGCATCCTATCCTAAGGATAGATCTTAATTCCGGCTGTATCTGATTTATTTTTTTTGATGAACACCTTTCAATGATATAATCTAGAATTCCTCTACTTCTTATAACCTCATTAGTTATTACTCTACTTCTTTGCTGTTCAGATAATGACAAACTATATTTATTACATAATCGTTCTACAAGGATCGTAAGCTTATTATCACTAGTGTCAAAGCTACTCAAAGCAGCTGCTGAAATCTGGCGTGCTGAACGCATTAACTAAAAAAATCTCTATCGCTAATTCTAGTGCCTCTCAAGAATTGGTCAATAGGTAAACATTTTTTTCCTTCTTGCTGTAATTCTAAAATAGAAATCAATCCTCTGCCGGTATAGATATCAAGTGAACTATTGGTAGTGGCTTTTATTTTACCGGGTACACCTTTTACTTTATCATCTAGAACAAGTGTCCTATATATCTTTATCCTCTTATTTTGGAATATCGCCATCATACCTGGCTTTGGGGATAGACCACGCACCCAATTATTGATCTTAGCTGCTGGCCATTCCCATTGGATACGCAACATCTCTTTTGAAATCTTCGGGGCTTTAGTTACTAAAAAGTTATCCTGTTTATTATAGCCTACTTCTCCTTTTTCGATCTTGTTTAATGCATCTAATAATGCTCCAGCTCCAACTTTAGATAATTTGTTCGACAATATTTCATGGTTGTCATTTTCATCTATATCTATTTTTGTTTGTGTTATGATTTTTCCAGTGTCTACTTTTTTCTCTATCTGAAACACGCTAACACCTGTGGTCTTATCTCCGTTCATTAGAGCCCATTGAATTGGCGCAGCACCTCTGTAGCTTGGTAATAAAGAAGCATGAAGATTAATTGATCCAAATTTGGGTATCAAAATACATTTTTCAGGCAATATCCGAAAAGCAACCACGACAAAAATATCTACATTTAATGAAAGTAACTTTTTATAAATCACATCATTAATAAAAGAGCCTAATTCTATTAATTCTATATTGTTTTGTAATGCATAGTTGCCAACATCCGTATGTTTTAGTGCTCTTTTTCTTCCCATAGGCTTGGCAGAATTGGATACGACTGCTTTAACTTCATGTTTACTCTGCAAAAGGATTTCTAGACTAGGGAGAGCAAACTCAGGATTACCCATAAATGCGACCCTCATACTAGTAACACCGCTTAAATAAAAGACTAGAAGTAAAAATAGCGCTAAAGAACAAACCCTTTAGTGATTGGATGCTGCTTTAATTTTTTCAGAGAATTATTCTTTATTTTTTTAATTTCTTTATTAACTCTTATTCTTTGCATTTCGCTAACAAGGTCAATAATTAAAACTCCATTTAAATGATCGATCTCATGTTGTATAGCGCGTGCTAGGAGTCCATCAAATTCTTCTTCATGCCATTTCTCTTCAATATCTTGATATTTGAAAATAATTTTCTCTGGTCTAGTTACTTCTAGAGATACTTGGGGTATAGAAAGACATCCCTCAGAGAAAATACTTTCTCCATGGGATGATGTAATTTTTCCATTAATAAAAATTCTGGGAAATTCACTATCATCAGTATGAGAAATATCTATCACAAAAATGTTCATATTAATTCCTACTTGATTTGCCGCTAAACCGATACCCTCTTCTTCATACATTGTATCAAACATATCATCAATAAAATCTGCCAATTTTGAAAAATCTGTAACACTATTACATGTTTTTCTAAGAATTGGGTTTCCATAGTTTACTAATTCTAAAACAGCCATTATACTATATCATCCTGATTAATTTTTCCAGATAGTCCTGCAATTGCAGACTTATTGAAAGTAATTGTTGTATTATTATCGACCTTTAAGGTGATCAGTTTACCTTTTTCCTTAAAACCCGTTACAGTACCAATAATACCACCCATTGTAACAACTTTATCACCTTTATTAAGGTTGTTAACCATTTCTTCTTTTTGCTTTTGTTTTTGAGCCTGTGGTCTAAGCATAAAAAAGTATAATATTACCATTATTAATATAAATGGCAAGAAGCTCAGTATTCCACTTCCTTGTACTGGTTGTGATTGCGCAAAAATAAAGTCCATAAATATCCTAGATTATTATATCATAATTTACTAGTAAAACTATATGTTTGGATAAAAGAAAGTAACTGTTGTTTACCCAGAAGGAATATTGATTTCAAATACAGTGCCAGAGTTTATTTTAGACTCTAAAACGTATATATCACCTTTGTGAACTTCATTAATTATTCTTTGACACAAAGACAAACCTAGCCCCCATCCTGATTTTTTGGTGCTAAACCCTGGACGAAAGATATTCTTCCAATCCTTTTTTGGAACGCCGCATCCGTTATCAGATATTCTAATTTTTACATTATTTTGATCTTGGTTCATACTTAAACGGATTAATCCTGCCTCACCACTAATAGAGTCAATGCTGTTTCGGATTAAATTTTCAATAGTCCAAGAAATAAGAGTACCATTTGCCATTATTTTAATATCTGGATCGATATCATTAACCAAATCTACTTTTTTTCCCAGTGTTGGAATTCTACGGTTCAAATAAAACAAAACACTCTCTATTCTTTTGGAAAGGTCAAAGAATTCCATTTCAGGCTTGGAACCCATTTTACTAAATCTGCGGCTTACCTGTTGTAGCCTTTCAATATCAGACTCCATTTCAGGAAGAATTTTTTCTATATTAGAATTATCATTTTTTAAATAATCTAGCCAGCCTAAAAGCGCAGACACTGGTGTACCTAATTGATGGGCCGTTTCCCTCGATAACCCTACCCATATATGTTGTTTTTCGCTATTACGGATAAATGAAAATCCTATGAATCCAAAAAGAATAAATATTCCTATAGACAATAGTTCTATATATGTCCAAATTTGAATTTTCTGGATTAATCTAGAGTCTCCATAGTGTAAATAGCCAAAAGTAATTGGGCCATTAATTTTATCATCAAATATTAGTGGAATAGGTTTATTGATTTCATCCATTGATAATATCAACTTAAGCCTATCGCTATCTGAATCAATATTTTCTGGAAGATTTGTCCATAATTGAGGACTTTTATTACGGCCTGATTGTATAATAGGAAACTTGACTTTTTTAATTATATTTTCAAAAATAAAATCGATGTTAGTATTTGAATCATCTTTGACAGTTTCTGCAATTATTTCGGCATACAATTTCACAACTTCCCTATTATCCTCTCTTAACTCTGATGATAGATATCGAGTATAGGAAAAAAGACCAATAACTAAGAAAACACCTATAAGGAATATTCCTCCTTTTATATTTCCTATATGGCGATATGAGGAATTCATGATATTTTTATTTTATTTTCCCTAAATAATATGAGACCTAAAAATATTAATATCCCGAAAAATGAAAACCTTGATATGACTTTTGCCATTTTCCATTTTGAGCTATCAAAATAGAATTCTACATCATGGCTTCCATGAGGAACATAGACAGATCGCAATATATGATTCGTTTGATATATCGGAGCTGACTTACCGCCCACATTACATTTCCATCCTGGCTGATAGAATATTTCAGATAAAACAAGCAGCGCTCCTCCATTTGTCTCACATTGAAGACTAATCTTATTAGGAAAATAAGATTTTACTTTAATTTCCCCATCTGATAAACCGGATAGTTGTGGCCCATCATAATTAATTATTACAGCAGTATCTTTTGGCCTGAAAGATATATCCATAACCTGGGATAAAGAAGCCTCTTGATCATCAACATTTTTCAGATTTCCGACAAACCACGCTCTTGGTAAGAAATTAAGATTCTCATATAAGTTTGTTATTCCTGATACCTGTTTAAATGAAGTATTCTTTACTCTTTTTCTTGTTAGTAAATACTTCACATTGAGCATGTTTAACACTTCAGGCCTACGGAATCCACCAACATCCATCAAATCTTGATAGTTCCTAAGTTTAACAGCACGGTATCCCCCAATGCTCTCAATATTCCAATATCCAAACTTATTTGAATTCATCTCATCTGCAGGAAAAATTCTGAACTGACTACTATCTTTTTTCATAAATAGAATTTCTTGAGTTTCTTTAAACTGATTGCCCATACTTTTAGATGACTTAAGTGAGAGAAACTCATTGTTTACAACCCATAGGTCGATGACAGATATACCAATTATGAACAAAGAAAGTATTTGTTTACTAATCTTATCTTCTGAATAAAGCCAGATTGTGGTTAATGTAACTGCACTAATAAATAGTGCAAGCATTAAACCTTTATTAAATAGGTTAATTCGTATATTTTTTACTAGATCTACATAT
The DNA here is from genome assembly GCA_913043185.1 of uncultured Fidelibacterota bacterium. The sequence goes on from CAJWMI010000038.1 coordinate 12,139, forward strand.
TGAGTAAATCTTGTATCGCCTGATGAAGAAAAGGATAGGATACTTTCTCCAAATAATAATAGAAATAAACTAAGAGAAATAAAAATTCCAAATATGGTTAATGAATCATTAAAAATATTACTTTTATTTTTCTTACTTGTAATTTTATCGAGACCTATTGCAGCAAGTATCGGCATGATTAAAGAAAGCAACATATAGATCATTGATGGAACTCTGAATTTTGAGAAAAAAGGTGCAAACTGAAATAATGGTTTATAGAGTAAAGAAAAATGACTGCCAAATCCAGTAATAAGTACCGCAATCCCTATAATCCACAATATTAATTCTATCCTACCTATATCTTTATACCTGTAGAAACACCACAAGCTGTAAAATGAAAAAATTATAACAACTAGTCCAATATAATGAGTCGACTGTGTAAAAGGCATATAGCCCCAATAAGAGGCCTGTTTCATAAATTTTTCTGGGTTACTCCTATCTTTAACAGAAAAGTTTTGTAGCCCAAAATAATAAGGAAAAATAAATGACACCGTCTCAGCCGGATGAAAAGACCACTGAGTAGCATAATCCCACTTTGTACCTTTTTTTGTATCAGTTGTTTGGTCTAAAACGGAAGGTGATCCTCTGTTCGACTCAGCTTGGAAAGTATATACCTCGTAATAAGGATCTGATACCATTAACAATGCTAAAACCAATGATAAAATCATTAGCCCAAGGGAAATCAGCGAAATATTAATCTTGGTTCTCATTTTTATTAAATCAATAATTATTTCCAACAAAAACCATAAACCAATAAGCATCCAAGTATAATAAAATATTTGTGGATGATTGGTCCACAGCTGCAACGCAGAAATAATACTTAAAAATAGAACGGATTTAAATGAACGGTGTTTAAACAAATATAATGCACAGAATACAACCCATGGTATATACGCGCCCGCCATTATTTTATTATTATGCCCAGCATTGATCAGTCCAAAAGCATATGGGGTTAAAGAATAAGCAATGCCGCCAAATAAAGCCGAATAACGAGAAATGTTTAGAAAACGAAGGAAAAAGAAAAGCCCTAACCCTCCAATAGATAAATAAAACCAAAGCTTAACACCAGTATTAAACAGGACTAGGTCCAATACTGGCTTTAACGGATGGCCTGGAGTGTATATATAACCACCGTATGAAGGCATACCAGAGAATAGATTTGGAAACCAATGTGGAAATTCATCTGTAGTATTAATCCATTTTTTTATCGGCTCATGCGCTACCATATCGCTAGCCAATGGAATTTGATTATATATTATCAGTTTATATAAAAAGAGTAACGTGATAATGGGTATGATAGACCAGAGATATTTTTTATTCATAAGATTATCTTTTAATGATGAAACTTCATATTAATTGTAAACCATTGATTATTTGAGATCAACCTTTTCAAATACAAGAGAAAGAGTTTTTGTTAGACTCTCCCTGCTATACTGCTGATAATTACTTGTAGTAGGTAAATTGTTTTCCATCAGTAAAAGTTTAATTTTATTTTTTTCATTGTAATCAAAACATATTCCTGAGTTTGTTTGGGCTATGATTTTTGCAGCATCTGAATTAGGCGGACCAATCATAATAATTTTCCTCATCGACCTAATATATTCAAATAGCTTACCAGTAACTATTCCCATATTCTTCTTAGTGTTTGGTATTGCCAACAATAAAAAATCAGACACACACATTTTTCTTATTGCGTCTTTATGGGGCGCATATGGTTTAATTTTAATGAAATTATCATACTTATTATTCTGTATATAAGATTTTATGTCCGGATGAATATTACCAATTAAGTCTATTCGATACTTTTCCTGATCTAAATTCAGCTCATTTATAGATTGAAAAAACATTGATGGCTTTTGAGATTTAGTCATTGTTCCTATATAACTAATAACAACAGTATTTTTTTCTTTTTCATTTACAGAAGTAAAATCCTCTTCATCATATCCGTTATGTATTACACTAAAAGGCTTCTCATAATATCCAGATATAGTTTTACTCACTGTAGTTAATGCACTAGCATTATTGATTACTCTCTTTTCTAGGCTGCTATCAACTAATTTTGTTAACCATAATCTTTTATTTTCATAATTATAAAATCTATCTACCCATGGATCTCTAAAATCTGCAACCCATGGAATTGAATGTTTTTTTGAAAGTTTCATTGCAATCAGGTGAGCCGTATAAGGAGGAGCAGAAGAAAAAATCACCCTAATATCATTGCTATTAATAATACTAGATCCAATTTTTGCTGCATTTGGATACCACCCAATCCTGCCATCTGGAACAATTAAGTTATTCCTGACCCATCTAAATAATTTTACTATTATGCTATCTTCTTTCGAAGAACTCAAATGATGCGTCTGAGTTGTTTTTTTACCTGCTATCCAATTGTAGAATCTGTGAAAAGAAATTGAATTTGCATAATAAACCTTTGTGGTTTTAGCCTCTTCATTTAGAGAATAATCTTCAGCAGGAAAATCTCCATCTTTTACTGTTAATACTATAGGTTCCCATCCGAACTTATTTAAATATTTACAGAACTTTAATACCCGCTGAACTCCAGGGCCCCCACTTGGAGGCCAGTAATAGGATATAACTAAAACTTTCTTCAACACTAATAATATTTTTTCTGAAAACCTGTGAATTCACCATGCTTTAAAACAAATCTTTTGATAAACGCTATGAAAAACCCTAGTCCGTAGCCTAAAACCTGCATTGGGATAACAAATAATAACAATATTAGGACAACTGCACTTCTTGTTTTTATTCCGCCTATAATGCTTATGGTTAATAAGGAAATCATACCAAATATTATAATAGGATAGAATATGCTAGGATATATAACCAACCCTATAATAGTTAATAATGATAATAATGTCACGATAGAAGGAAAAAAGTGAATAGGCTCAAGCATCGCTATGTCTACTTTACCAAGATTAATCCTCGCTACTCCCCAGTTGAAAACTTGACGAAAAAATTTTAATAATGTAGTTCTGCGTCTATGATAAACAACAGCATCAATCAATAGCTCAACTTTCGCACCACTACTATTAATCCGATGACTCAATTCAATGTCTTGACCATGACGAAGTGAACCAAAACCGCCTACCTTTTCAAACAAAGTTTTTTTAACGCCCATATTGTGCGATCTAGGATAAAACTTAGCCAACATATTTTTATTATGGCCTCTCATCCCTCCCGTAGTAAGGAATGACGTCATAGAAAAATCTATTGCTCTCTGAACTGGCAAAAAATCATCTTTCGAATGATCGGGACCACCAAATGCATCAAATTTTTTCTCCATATAAGAATCATAAATTATTCTCAACCAATTCTCATCAGCTTCGCAATCTGAATCAATAAAAACAATAAGCTCCCCAGTAGAACTTTCGACACCATGGTTTCTGGCTGTACCTGGTCCTAGATTATTTTGGCTAATATATTCTAATTTAAACCCAACTAATTTTATCCATTTTTTTATTTTTTCATGAGTATCATCTGTTGACCCATCATCAGAAATAATCATTTCAAAATATTCATGTTCTAGTGTTTGTTTATTGATTGATTCGATTAAATAATCTAGCTCGTGTGAACGATTAAATGTAGGTGTTACAATACTAATAATTGGATTTGACATAGCCATAAATAGCTAACTTAGTCTGAGAAAGATATAATCTCTTTAACCCTATCTTCTTTTCGTTGGCTATATCTTGCCATCATCTCGCCTAATAGGCCAATAGAAAAGAATTGAATCCCAATAAAAATTAGGATTACACCAAGTAAGAGTAATGCAATATGCTTTGCGAAAGGTTCTCCTAAGAAAAACTTATAGTAAAGAACAACTAGCTCAGTAAATGTCCCTGCTGAAAAAGTCGTTAAACCAATCATCCCAAAAAAATGTAGTGGGTGCTGCGTATATTTATTCAAGAATAATATTGTTAACAAATCGAAAAAACCATGAAATATCCTAGATCCACCATATTTAGTATCACCATATTTTCTTGGACGGTGATTTACCACAATTTCAGAAACAGAAAAATTCTTTTGTCCTGCTAAAGCTGGAATATATCGATGTCTACCACCGAAAATCTCAATAGACTTTACAACCGAGCTTCGATAAGCTTTAAG
>CAJWMI010000039.1 GCA_913043185.1 uncultured Fidelibacterota bacterium
AGTATCTCCTAGCGTGGTCGCTGATTTTATCTCGCCTTTTATTTTTTCTAGTTTAACGATTCCATTCTCATTGTTAGTAAATATATTCCCCTCACAATGCATTATCTCTATGTTTCCACTAATTACATTTAATCTTATGGTCCCATTCGTTTTTTTTATATCTATATTTCCACCTTTTGTGTTAAACACAATATTTCCGGATAAATTATTTAGTTCTGTGTCAACACTTTCTGTTTTTAGATTGATGGATCCTCTCAATTTGTTTATTTGAACATCGCCATTTTTCACGAATCCTTTAATATTAGTGTTTATAGGAATATGAAGATCAATAGTAGTAATGATTTTATGGTCATACCTTTCAGATAATTTTTTAATGCTGACATTTTTATTGCCATCATCATGATATACATTTATTTGGCTATTTTTAAGTATCGCTATCGCATTCTTATTACTTACGGCACGAACTCTATTATCTATGACTAAGTGTGAGCCAGATCCTGAGTGGCCGGTTATTTTAATTATTCCACTAAGGTTTTCAAGTGCAAATGTATAGGCGCCATTATCGAGTATTTCGTCGAAGCTATATTCTACAGCCGATCTGTATAGATTCTTTTCTTCGGTTTGGACAAAGATCTCTTGGGATAAAGAAGATGATATTATTAACAGAAAAATAGATATAATCTTCATTGCTAACTGAATTATTGAAGGTCAATCTTCAATAAGAATGAATATCTATAAATTTGTTTCACTAACTGTCTTTTTTACTGCCTTCAATGTATTTTCTAGTGAGCTTTTTTCTGCATCCGTCAGGTTGAACTCTATAATTTTTTCAATTCCTCCAGATCCGATCACAGTAGGTACTCCTATAAAAAATCCATCAATCCCGAACTCACCTTCACATAATGCAGCACAAGGGATAACTCTTTTTTTATCCTTGAGATATGCTTCTGCCATTTCCATTGCACACTGAGCAGGTGCATAGAAGGCTGAGCCATTTCCAAATAGTTTGACAATCTCTCCGCCAGCAAATCTAGTTCGGTCTTCTATTTCTTTTAATCGTTCCGCAGAGATTAGATCTGTAACAGGAACCCCGCCTATAGTTGCTAGCCTTGTTATGGGAACCATACTGTCTCCATGTCCTCCTAGTACCATGCAGCTAACATCTTGCACAGAGTAGCCAGTTTCCATTGCAATAAATGCTCTAAATCTTCCTGAGTCTAATGCACCAGCCATTCCTACCACCTTATTTTTTTTAAAACCTGAAACCTTATGGAATGCATAGACCATTGCATCAAGAGGATTAGAGATAACAATTACAAAAGCTTCAGGAGCATGGTTTTTTACATTTGTAGCTACATCTTTCATGATCCCAAGATTGATAGACATTAAATCTTCACGATCCATTCCAGGTTTTCTAGGAATTCCAGCAGTGATAATAATTACATCAGAGTCTTTTATATCATTATAGTCTGATGTACCAACTATGTTAGTATCGTATCCATCATGGGGGCGCAATTGCATAATATCTAGTGCTTTCCCCTTAACCATTCCTTCTGCCTGAGGGATATCAAATATAACAACATTCCCTAATTCTTTTTGTGTAGCAATCAGTGCTAGATTTCCTCCAATTTGACCTCCACCAATTAGTGTTATTTTTTTTCTTCCCATGGTTTGATATCTCCGTTAAGTATTTAGTATTAAAGATAGAAGCTATGCATATTATTGTATAACAAAAAACCCCACAATTGTGGGGTTTTAATTAATCTTTATTATATTAATCGTTGTGTCTCTTATACTATGTTAACAATCTTTCGATCTCGTCCCTTACGACTGAACTCAACAATACCATCTTTTGTTGCAAATAAGGAATCATCATTGGCTCGTTTTACATTACTCCCTGGATGTATTTTAGTTCCTCTTTGTTTAAGGATGATGGTGCCAGCAAGTATAGACTGTCCGTTACCAACCTTTAATCCCAAGCGTTTTGCGTTTGAGTCTCTACCGTTTCTTGAACTACCTTGTCCTTTTTTATGTGCCATAAGGACTAACTCTCTTTTTTTTCTTTTTTAGGTTTTGGAGTGCTTTTCGTTTTTGACATCTGGATATTCTGTATTTCAATATTTGTATACCACTGCCGGTGTCCATTTTTTCTTTGGTATCCTTTTCGCCTTTTTTTCTTATATACAAGAATTTTTCTTTCTCTTCCATGATCTATAATAGTTGCTGTTACCTTTGCACCAGAAACTTTAGGATTACCAAATTTAGTTGTTTTACCATCGTTCACCATAAGTACATCATCTAAAACAAGTTTTTTTCCTTCATCAAGAGATTGTTTTGGCACACACAATTTTGCGCCCTTTTCGGCTTTAAATTGTTTACCTGATATATTTACTATTGCATACATAATGTTAAAAAAGTTGGCGAAGTTACGCTATTGAGTTATCCTTATCAAGTGACATCTCGTTGGTAATGTCTTCTCCTGTTCTTGTTTTGATAAATTTAAATTCGTCTCTAGCAATATCTTTATTGGTCTCTATTTTTATGTGAACAAAATTCTTCCACATAAGACCTCTAAGAATATTTCTCTTATCATTTGTTATGTACTCTGCATTTTCCTCATGTAGTTGCAACCTTATACGCAGGTCACGGTGCTTACTTTTATATCTTCTCAACCAGTGCTCTATTCTTGTTATTAAAGTTTCTTTAGAAATAATTCTTCCAGAACCATGGCAAGTAGGACACTCTTCACTCATTGAGTCTAAAAGGCTTACTCTTATTCTTTGTCTGGTCATTTCTAGAAGACCAAATTCAGTGATTGGCGATACGGCTACTTTTGCTCTATCTTTTCTCAATTCTTTACGGAGTGCATGATAGATTTTTTTTCTATTTTCTTCATAACGCATATCAATAAAGTCAATAACAATAAGCCCTGACAGGTCTCTAAGTCTTAGCTGCCTAGCAACTTCTCGTGCTGCTTCTAGATTTATTTTTAAGGAATTATCTTCATGTAATTTTTTTCCAACAAATTTTCCACTGTTTACATCAACAACAACCATTGCCTCTGTTTTTTCAATAATTAAATATGCACCACTTTTTAACCATGCTTTGGGTCTCATTAGTTTTTCTATCTCTGAGTCAATATCAAAACTTTCAAAAAGGGGTAGCTTTAGTTTATAGAGTTCTAAGCGCTCTGCTAGACTTGGAGAGACTTCTTCCAGGTACCTTTGTGTTTTTCTGTATAATCGCTTGGAATCAATAATGATTTTTTCAACATCCGGAGTCAATAGATCCCGTACTACACTTGATGCTGTCTCTAGATCTTCATATACTAAAGCAGGTGCATTTTCGTTGTCAGCAATTTTTCTAACCTTGTTCCAGCTGTTTAATAAAGAATTGAAATCATTAACTATATGTTCTTCACTTTTACCTTCAGCAACAGTTCTAATAATTATTCCTGTATCTTTTTGTCTTAGTCCTTTTGCAATTTTTTTCAGTCTTCTTCTTTCAAACTTGTCCCATATTTTTTTTGAGATACCTATATAGTTTTCATAGGGTACAAGGACTAATAATCTGCCTGGTAAAGCTACCTCAGTAGTCACTCTAGGACCTTTCCCGGCAAAAGGCTCTTTTATTACTTGTACGAATATTTCTTGATTTGTTTGAAGGTCAACCTCAATGTTATCTGCCTTGCCTTTCTTCTTTTGATTTGTTTCAGATTCATCTTCAATGATATAGTCTGGGTTTGCTATTTCTGAAAAAGGTAAAAAAGCATTTAGGTCGTAGCCGATATCTACAAATGCAGCCTGCATCCCTGGAAGTACATTTTCTACTTTGCCTTTATATATATTGCCCACCATTCTTTGTTTATCCTGGCGTTCAATATATACCTCTACAATTTGCCCATCCTCTTGGATAGCAATTCTTGTCTCTCCCATACTCTCATTTATGAATATTTCTTTTTTCATCGTTTATCTACCTATTATTATATAACCAGATTAAGTGATTATAGCGCACGATTAGGTAAAAGCTATTACCACTTAAAAAGTTACTGTTTATGTTAGAGGGAGGATAGAAAGGGAAGAAATTTTGTCCCAGTCTATTAGGGATGATATAAAATTTGTCTTTGTCGTCAGAAAAAAATTGAAATTTATTTTCTTTCTAAACTCCCATTATACCCAAAGATACTAGTAGTTGTTTGTTCTATTCAAGAAATAAAAAATAATTGTTTACAAAATAAATAAATTAATAGGTTTAAATTTTTTATATCATAAGACAAATGAAAAAGCAAATTATATGTATAGGTGGCGGTGGTTTTGGTCGGAATCCAAAACAAAGATTAATTGAGGAATATATTTTAGAACAATCAAATGTAGATACTCCAAATATGCTTTTTATCCCAACAGCAAGCGCAGAGGATAAATCATATATTGTTAATTTTTATTCATGCTTCAGTGGACTCGATTGTAACCCTAGTCATATTAATTTTTTTGAGAGGACGCCTAGATTGGAAGGAGTAGTAAATAAGGCAGATATAATTTATGTTGGAGGCGGAAATACCAAAAGCATGCTTGCAGTTTGGAAGGAGTGGAAACTAGATAGATTATTAAAAAAAGCATATGATCGTGGTGTGGTTTTATCAGGTGTAAGTGCTGGAGCTATATGCTGGTTCGATACGGGGGTGACTGATTCTTGGGCTAGTAATTTAAATTTAATTGATTGCATGGGTATACTGAAAGGTAGTTGCTGCCCGCATTATAATTCTGAAAAAGATAGAAGGCCTAGCGTGCATAAATTTATCACAGATAAGAAAGTACCATCAATATACTCTATTGAAGATGGTGCGGCCATCCACTTCAAAGATGATAAGCCTTATAAAAATATTTCTTTTATTGAAGGAGCTAAAGTTTTTGTGGTAGAAGAAAAAAATAATAGTATTAAAGAAAATGCCCAAAAAATGCATTCAATAATAAAAAAATAAAAATATGAGCAGTGATCTTAAACTTGCCATAAGTGCTTCACTTAATGCTGGCGAAATTATAATGCAATACTATCGCGATGATTATGAAGTTAAGGAAAAAGGATACCATAATCCTGTTACAACGGCTGACAATGAGGCCGACTCCTTTTTAAAATCAGAACTAACTAGTGCAAGACCCGATTATGGTTGGCTATCAGAAGAAACTGTAGATTCAGAAAATAGATTAAATAAAGAAAGAGTATGGATTGTTGATCCTTTAGATGGCACCAAAGAGTTTATTGAGGGAGTTCCACAATTTGTTGTTAGCGTTGCTCTAGTTGAAAATGGAATGCCAATCATTGGAGTTTTACATAATCCTGTGACAAAAGAAACATTTCATGCGTCTAAAGGTAACGGAGCTTTTTTAGACGATATTCAATATAGGTGCAGTGTAAAAGAATCAACAATGGATATGGTAATACTCAATAGTCGCTCAGAGACTCGTAGAGGGTTGTGGGAACCATTTAAAGAAAATTTCAAAGAGCTCAAACCGATAGGAAGCGTGGCCTATAAAATGGGACTAACAGCAATTGGTAAAGCAGATATATTTGCAACTCTTCGACCGAAAAATGAGTGGGATATATGTGCCGGCACATGTTTAATAAATGAGGCCGGTGGAAAAGTAATTAATCTTAATGGAAAAGAAATAACATTCAATAATCGAAAAACTTTAATTGAACCAGGTCTTATTGCTGGGTATAATTTATCCGTAGAAAAGACAATTAAAATATTTAATGGAAATTAATTTATGAGTGAAAAGAGAAAACAATTTATTGAAAATGTATTAGACAAGGGATACATCGAAGTAGTTGATTCACTTGGAGATGATCTGACGCCTGTAAATGCTGCTCGAGTTTCCTTTGGTGGCAGGTCTGATAATTTTACTGATAAAGACAGGCGACTATCAAAATTTTTAATAAAGCATAAGCATTTTTCACCATTTAGGCATCAACATGTTATGATGATAATTAAGGCCCCAGAGTTTGTAATGAGGCAGTGGTACAAACACGTTGTTGGAATAGAGACGACCTCCGATCACCCGACTAAAGACCATGCGTGGAATGAGATAAGTGGACGTTATGTTGCATACTCAGATTTTTATATGCCGCCTAATTTCCGTGCCCAGTCAGATGATAATAAACAAGCGAGTGAAGGCCTTGTTGAAGATCAAACTGAAGCCGAAAAGCTATGGAAAGAATCTCAAGAAAACTCCATTAATGCCTATGAAAAAATGATAAATATGGGAATGGCTAAAGAGCAGGCCAGGAGTATACTTCCTCTGACCGTTTATACGCAAGTCTGGTGGACAGCATCTTTTCAATCTATCATGAATTTTATTGAACTCAGAGATGAGGCCACTGCTCAAGTAGAGATACAAGAATATGCGAGAGCTTTAAAAAAGATAATGTTAAGAATTTTCCCAGAAACGACAAAATTGTGGCAAGAGATTTACTGGGATTCAGATGATTAATTATAATCAAATAGAGTATAATTAAGGCCAATTAGATGCTCTGGAAAATTACACAAAATGTTTTAACAACTATTGTAGTATTATATACAGGAATTCACTGGGGCATAGCATGTATACCTGGGGCAATATTAGTTTTATACGCTTTTGATATAACAAACGATCTAATTCTTTTTCATCGAGCTATATACCTAAGTATAAGTCTGGGTTTAGCATATGTTATCTGGATGCTAACAACAATATTATTTACCTCAATTCTTGGATTTATTTTTAAACCTTCTATTGGAAATGTACGAGTTCCTTTTCTCTCCCTGATCACTGTGAAGTGGGCTTTCCATAATATATTAGATCGTCTTGCAAAGCCATGTGTTCACCATATGGTCCCTTCATGGATAACAGACTATTACTATCGGGCAATGGGCTGTAAGATAGGAAAAAATTGTTACATAAGTAGTGACAGAATAAATGATCCATACCTAGTAACAATAGGAAACAATTCAACTATTGGATCAAAAGTTATTATTACTCCACATATTGCAGAAAAAAATGAAATTGTTTTTTCTCCTGTAATAATCGGCGATAATTGTCTAATTGGTCTTGGAGCCCAGATAAATCCTGGATGCAATATTGGTGATGGTGCTGTGATCGCTTCTAGGGCAATAGTCCCAAAATATACGAATGTTCCTCCTGGGGAGGTCTGGGCTGGAATTCCTGCAAAAAAAATTAAAGACAAATAAAAAAATTTTAATTATTTAGCCCAACAGCAAAAATGAATTTATTTAATCGTGCCGAAATAATAGATCAGAATTTTTCTAAACACGTAAAAAATAATAACCTACCAGAAGGTACAAATGAATTAACTATATCTGATGTTAGTATAAGCCCAAGTAAGCTGATATCTATTTTTGAAAGTCAAGTCTATAGCAGACACATGGATCTCAAAGCAAGAGAATTAAAAGAAAAAGGTGAATGTTTTTATACTATTGGGAGTTCAGGCCATGAGTCAAATGCAGTATTTGGTAATATTTTTCCATATACAGATATTGCATTTTTACATTATAGAAGTGGGGCCTTTTATATTGAAAGATCAAAACAATTATATAATAGTACACCACTATATGACATGGCATTATCATTTACGGCATCTTCTGAAGATCCAATTAGCGGTGGACGACATAAGGTTTTTGGTAGTAAAAGATTAAATATTCCCCCGCAGACTAGTACAATAGCTAGTCATATACCAAAAGCTGTGGGAACTGCTTTTTCTATAGATCGAGCTTGTGATCTAGATATAAAAGAAAGAGTGTTAGATAAAAATAGCATAGTAATATGCAGTTTTGGTGATGCTAGCGTTAACCACGCAAGTGCATTAAGTGGATTTAATACTGCTCGGTGGGTGAAAAGTTTAGGCGGTAATATACCTATTGTTTTCATTTGTGAGGATAATGGATATGGCATATCTGTACCTACTCCAAAAAGCTGGATAGAAAATACATTTTCAAATCAAGATTCCATAAAATATTTTCATTGCGATGGATTAAATCTTTTTGATACGATAAATAAAACACAAGAAGTACAAGAATATTGTCGTTCAAAGCGTTCTCCTGTTTTTCTCCATATGAAAACTGTGAGATTAATGGGACACGCTGGTTCTGATATTGAAAGTAGTTATCTGAGTATGAGTGATATTGAAGGAGCAGAAAAAAATGATCCATTATTGCATTCTGCACGGATATTGATCAATGATAGAATACTAAATAGTGATGAAATACTAGACTTATACGAAAAAACTAGAACTAGAATACATCACGTGTTTGAAAAAGCCACTACTAGGCCAAGATTAGATGAAGCATCCGATATTATGGAAGTGATTGTACCAAATGATTCAAAGAAAAATATACCTGGTCTTACTAATGAAAAAATGAGAGCAAAAATATTTGGAAAAGAATACAAAAGGCTAGCTCAACCAAATCACATGGCTAAATTAATAAACTATGCACTAAAGGATATAATGCTTCAGTACGATAATACATTGGTTTTTGGAGAAGATGTGGCGAAAAAAGGAGGAGTCTACCATATCACTGCTGATTTATTTAATCAATTTTCAATTCGTAGAGTATTTAATAGCCCACTAGATGAAACTTCTATCATTGGATTTGCAGCGGGTCTAGCCCATAATGGTTTTTTGCCAATACCTGAGATTCAATTTTTGGCTTATTTTCATAACGCGGAAGATCAGCTCCGTGGTGAGGCAGCAACATTGTCATTTTTTAGCCAAGGGCAATATATAAATCCAATGATAATCCGTATTGCGGGTTTAGCCTATCAGAAAGGATTTGGTGGCCATTTCCATAATGATAATTCACTAACAATATTTAGAGACATACCTGGTATTATACTTGCTTGCCCTTCTAATGGGTCTGATGCAGTAAAAATGTTGAGGACGGCCACTAGGGAAGCATACACAAATGGAAGAATTGTAGTGTTTATAGAGCCGATAGCTCTGTATATGGTAAAAGATTTACATCAACCTAGTGATGATAAATGGAGCTCGAAATATCCTGAAATTAATGAAGATTTAAAATTAGGTGAGTTTGTTACATATGGAAAAGGAAAGGCTTTGACAATTATTAGTTATGGTAATGGTATTTATCAATCTTTAAAAGCCCAGCCTGAAATAGAAAAAAAAATCAAAAAGAAAATAAAAATTATAGATCTTTGTTGGTTATCTGATATTGATATAGACTCTATTTTAAATGAAATAGGAAACTCTGAAAAGGTTCTCATTGTAGATGAGTGTAGAAAATCAGGATGTCATGGAGAAGGTCTATTGGCATCGTTGTATAAAAAATCAAAGGGTCATCTATCTATAAAACTTCATGCGGCTGAAGATAGTTTCATTCCACTTGGTGTTGCAGCAACCTCAACATTACCTAACTATGAAACGATAATTAGGCATTCGATAGAATTATATAAAAATGCATAAAAAAAGAGTCGTTATTATTTGCCCTGGGAGAGGATCTTATACAAGAGATACATCTAACTATCTTCGTGACTTATCTCCTGAAATAAACAAACAACTAATACGTTTTGACAAAAAAAGGGTTGCTGAAAATCTCCCGAAAATATCTGACTTAGATAAAAATAATTTTAGAACCAAGACACATATGACTGGTGAGAACGCATCTCCACTAATATATACTTGTAGTATCAATGACTTTATGTTAATAGATAAAGATAGGTACGATGTTGTGGCAGTATGTGGAAACTCTATGGGTTGGTATATTGCCCTAGCCTTGGGTGGCGTAATTAGTTATGACAGAGGATATGATCTTATACAAACTATGGGAACATTGACTCATAATCATGGATTAGGCGGTCAAATTATTTATCCAATTATTGATGATGAATGGCAAATTGATTATGTAAAAAAAGAAATGATATTAAAAGAGATAGAAAATGCTAAAGCATATATTTCAATTCATCTAGGTGGATATATTGTTATAGGTGGTGAACAAAAATCTTTAGATTTTTTATTAAAAAAATTGCCTGCCAATGGTAAATATCCTTTTCAGATTCCTTTTCATTCAGCTTTTCACACTCCGCTACTTGATCATTTAACATCGTTAGTGCAGTCTAGTATAAATAATAGTATTTTTAATAAGCCATCAATTCCACTGGTTGATGGTAGAGGGTGTATTTGGTCACCATGGTCCACAAATACAAATGCACTATATAATTACACGTTAAATCATCAGATAATAAAGCCATATGATTTTTCTTCATCAGTGATAGTGGCTCTAAAAGAATTTTGTCCTGACAACGTGATAATCCTTGGCCCAGGAAATACACTGGGCGGTGTAGTTGCGCAGCTTTTAATTGATATTAATTGGAATGATTTAAAATCAAAGAGTGAATTCATTCAAAACCAAGAAAATACCCCCTTCTTAATATCAATGGGGATAGAAAAACAGAAACAGATAGTGGTATAGATTTATATGACCTACGGTTACTTTTTTTAACTTAATGATTTAATTTATAATCCTAGAAAAAGGAAAAAATAATGGAATATATAGGACCGGATTTTTATAATATATCAGACTTGCTGACTGAAGAAGAATTATTAATACAAAAAACGGCACATGATTTCGTAAATAATGAGTTTAAACCAATAATAAATGAACACTATGAAAAAGGCACTTTCCCTATTGAGATTGCTACAAAACTTGGAGAACTTGGTTTTATGGGTTCTTCTTTGCCTGAAGAAAGTGGTGGTGCAGGAGTAAGCGGTGTTGCATATGGATTAATACTACATGAACTTGAAAAAGGTGACTCAGGACTCAGATCATTTGCAAGTGTGCAAGGCTCATTGGTGATGTACCCTATTCATTCGTATGGCTCAGATGAGCAAAAGAAGAAATGGCTTCCCGGCTTGGGCTCTGGAGAATTAATTGGATGTTTTGGGCTTACAGAATCAAACTTTGGATCAAACCCTGGTGGTATGGTAACAACAGCTAAAAAAGATGGTAATGATTGGATAATCAATGGTTCGAAAATGTGGATTACTAATGGTAGTCTGGCAGATGTTGCTTTGGTATGGGCAAAAGATGAAACTGGAGTTATTCGTGGATTTTTATTAGAGAAAGACATGAAGGGATTTACCTCAAATAATATACATGGAAAACTAAGTTTAAGAGCCTCAGTTACTTCTGAATTATCAATGGTAGATGTGCGAGTTCCAGATCATTCAAGGCTACCAAATATTGAAGGGTTGAAGGGGCCACTTTCGTGTCTTACTCAAGCGAGGTATGGTATAGCATGGGGAATGATAGGAGCTGCAATAGATTGTTATGAGACAGCTTTAGATTATTCTTTAGAGCGTAAACAATTTAGCAAGCCAATAGCGGGCTATCAATTGACCCAAGCAAAATTTGCGGAGATGTTAACTCAAATTACGATGGCACAGCTAACGGTCTATCAGCTCGGGAGGTTGAAAGATCAAGGAAAAATGAGATTTGATCAGGTATCACTAGCTAAGAGAAATAATTGTTATATGGCAAGGAATATTGCCAGAACATGCCGAGAAATATTAGGGGGTAATGGAATTATAGAAGACTATTCTCCAATCAGGCATATGGCAAATATAGAGACGGTTTTTACTTATGAAGGAACCCATGAGATGCACACACTAATACTGGGTCAGGCAATTACAGGTATAGCGGCTTTTGATTAGTATATAAAGATAAATTAAAAATTATCTTTTAACATTTTCTTTAGTTCGGCCTCATGCATTTCTTCAGTCGCTATCATGGTTCTAGCAAATTCTTCTAACATGATAGAATCCCCTTCGATGTTTTTGAGCAACTTATAATATGCATCAATAGCAGACCTTTCATGTTCTAAGCATTCATTGAGAATATCTTCAGTTGAGTGCTTATGAGTTTCAAGTAGTTCACCAATCTTAAGTGTCGGATGCTCACCCAGACTTGTAATATGTTCCCCTACTGCCTCAGCATGAGATAGCGATTCTGTTGCTTGCTCACGAAGCCAACTGACTACGCTTAGTCTGTACGGCCCTTGTACCATAAATGCATAATGTGTGTATCGAACAACGCCAGCCAATTCTAGTTTAAGAATATTGTTTAAACAAGCTAGTACTTTTGTGTTATCCATAATATAAAATTAGGCTATACTAGACAAATATAGTAAAGTATTTATAAACACTAAATCAGACTTAGTGATCCATAGGTTTTTATCTTTTTGTTCATTTCAATTTTCGCAAAACCATTAATATCAAGTCCACAAAAAAGACCTTCTATAATTTTAGTATTTTCATAAAATGAAATTTTTTTATGGACATGTAAGCAGTGATTTAACCATTTATCAATTATTTGTTTTCGCTTATTAGAGAGTTCATATAGTAAGCGTTCTATACTATTTATAAACTCTGCTGCAATTAGCTCTCTTTGATGCGCATGATTTGAGATTTCAAGCATTGTTGTCAAATGATCACGGATATTTTCAGGGTGCTCTGAAATTTTTTCATTCACATTGATTCCAACTCCGATAACAATTTTTTCTATTTTATTTTTAATTATTTTAGTCTCGCATAATATGCCGCCAAGCTTTTTTTTACCTACAAAGATATCATTAGGCCACTTTAATTTTGCTTCAACTCCTCTTTTATTTAACGATTCAACTACTGATATGCCTGTTGCGAGCGAGATAAGTCCTGCGCATGTATTTGGATACTGTTTTTCAATGATTAATGAAAAAGCCAAGCTCTTTCCCGCAACCATTATCCATGAATTATCTCTACGACCTCTACCATTTGTTTGATTATCAGTGACAATGACAGTTCCATGTTGGCTGCCTTCTTCAATTAATTCCCAGGCTTCATTATTTGTTGATTCTAGGCGATTATAATATTCAATATGTTTTCCTAATTCTTTTGTCTGCAGATTTGTTTGGATTAATTGGGTAAATATCATGGTTAAATAAATAATAAAACCAGTTGCACATAGGTTGAGATAATACCAATAACTATGCCGACTATTGTTTGTGATAGAGTATGTGAATTGGTTATAAGACGCGAAACAGTTGTCAGGACCAATATTAATAACATTGGAAAAAAATATTTATAACCTAATAACCAAAAGATTGTTACACCTGATGATACAGATAATGTGTGAATAGAAATTTTCCAGTGTTTTGTAATTAGCCAAACTATAATTGTATTAATAAGACTACAGAACATAATCCCCTGAATAATAATGGGACTATTTATTTTTCTTAAAATGATAAATCCAATAAGAAAGAAAAGTGCACCGAAAGCCATGGGTAATAATCTCTCTTTTCGGCTTGATGCGTCTAGGTCTTTTATTAGGCCCTGGTTTTTGAGATATAAAACGGTTGCAATAGGTAGTACGGTGCTAAAAAAAAAAGATAAGAAGAATATAAAATCACGATTATCTATTGTTGACATTGTTTGATAGATAACAAACCAGAAAGTGAAAGTGGAAACAATCATTGGATGTAAAATGTAAGAGAGTATGCTACCGATATTATTCAACATTGCACTATAAAGAATAATCCCCAAAGACTTCTCTAAGAGTATCTGACATTTCACCTAGAGTACATTTACTGTGAACACATTTTATAAGGCCTGGCATTATATTGTTATCTGATTTCGCCAAAGTTTTTAATTTATTCAATCTCATTTTAACAGAATCATTATCTCTATTATCTTTATATAATTTTAATGAGTCTATTTGCTCATTTGCAGAATCTAGATCGATATCAAATGTGTCTATTTGTTCATTCTCATGATCTTTATATTTATTTATACCAACGATAATCTGATTTTTATTATCTATATTTTTTTGGTATTCATAGGCACTTCTTGAAATCTCATTTTCTATCCATCCACTTTTAATTGCAGATATTGATCCACCCATTGAATCGATTTCATCAATAAGATCAAAAGTTTTTTTCACTAAATTTTCTGTTAACTCTTCAATTAAATAGCTTCCTCCTAATGGATCAGGATAATTTATAATATTTGTTTCATGGGCAATTATCTGTTGTGTCCTAAGTGCAAGTTTTACTGATTCATTAGTAGGTAGGGATAGTGCTTCATCACGGCTATTTGTGTGTAAAGATTGTGTGCCTCCTAATACAGCTGACAGGGCTTGTATTGTAGTCCTTACCGTATTATTATCCGCTTGTTCTGAGGTTAGAGTAGACCCGCCTGTTTGAGTATGAAAACGGCACATCATTGCTTTTTCATTTGTTACACCAAATCTTTCTTTCATTATTGTTGCCCATATTTTTCTAGCCGCACGAAATTTAGCGATCTCCTCAAGGAAGCCATTATGAGAATTAAAAAAGAATGATATTTGTTCACCAAATTTGTTTGGATCAAGTCCATGGTCAATTGCAGCCGAAACATATGAAATACCATTAGAAAATGTAAAGCCAAGCTCTTGCTCCACAGTGCTTCCGGCTTCTCTAATATGGTATCCTGAGATTGATATAGGATTCCATTTAGGAAGATTGTTTTCACAAAATTCTATAATATTTGTTGCTAGGCGTAATGAGGCTTTAGGTGGGTAAATGTAAGTTCCTCTGGCAGAAAATTCCTTTAAAATATCGTTCTGTACAGTCCCTCTTAGTTGGTTTAATTGGATACCTTCATTTTCAGCCGTGACAATATAGAAAGATAACAAAATAGCGGCGGTTGAGTTGATTGTCATAGAGGTTGATATTTTATTCAGCGGAATATCGTCAAATAGTAATTTCATATTATCTAGTGTTGAAATAGGAACACCAACACGTCCAACTTCTCCTTGTGCCATTGAATGATCTGAGTCATATCCTATTTGAGTGGGTAAATCAAATGCAACAGATAGCCCCATTACTCCATTGTCTAGAAGATACTTAAACCTCTTGTTTGAATCTTTTGCTGAGGTGAAACCAGCATATTGTCTCATCGTCCATATTTTGGATGAATACATTTCAGGATATATCCCTCTTGTATAAGGGAACTTGCCGGCTTTTTCTTTTTTCATTTTGGTCTAATCTAGTGGCTCTATTTTACCGATCTGAGACAAACTATGTAAAAGAGTTTTTATTTAGTTTGATTTTATTATAGGTATATTCTGTTATGGAAATTCCGATACGATTTCGATTATTACTATTTTGGAAAAGCATGTTCATTCGTCAGTCTAAAGCACCTAAAATTAAAATTAGTAAAGAAGGTAAAGGCGTAAAATCAATCTTGTTTTTTTTGCCTGAAAAAAAAGAGGATGCGAAAATAACTCATTATTTAATTAAAGCGGATAATCCATTACCAGGTTTTACTATTGGCTATGTTTGTAATGAAAAATCTATTTCTTATTATCCAGAGAGTATCAATATAAAATTAATTTCTTATAAGGATGATGATTTAAATTATTTTCGTGTAATTAAATCTGAGGCATTATTAGATCAGATTAAATCGATTCAATATGATGCTTTGGTAGATTTAAATACGAGTTTCTGTGCTCCAACCTCTCTATTAGCTTTTGAGCTGGACATTCCTTTAAAAATTGGATTTAATTCATTGATAGCAAATAAAATTTATACAATAACTTTAGAACGCAACGAGAAAACGTTTTTAGAAAATAATTTTCAATTGATAGAACGTTTATTAGGATTAAAACTATGAATAAAGTATTTATTCACTTTAAATCCTTTAATTTTTGAAATAAGATTATAAAAAAATAGATAATAATTCACATAAAAGTTGATGAAAGAAATTTCCCCAACTATATTACCCGCCGATTTCAAAAGGAAAAATTAATGTTAGAAGGAATTATTTGTCCCGTTTGTGAGAACACTCTAGAAGAGATAGATCTTAGTGATTCTCTAGTATGTATTCACTGTAGGGCTGATCTAAAAGATAGAAAGTATCTAGACTTTTTAGAATTTTTAATGGCAAATGGCATTGTGGACAATCTAGATTTTTTCGATCCAGAGGTTTACAGTGAAGATGTTGATGATCTAGACCAAACAAAAGAAGAAGAAGGGGACCCTAGTGAGTTTGAAAAGAAAAAAGATCACTACAACATATATGAGAATGAACTTCTTCCTGAGGATAAGACAGATGAGAATATAAAAGAATACTCGCAGTTTGAAGGTTTAAATGATGAGTGGGAAGATTTTAATGAAAGAGATTTTGATAATTCTAAAGGAAAATAATAATGGAAAAAGATAAGAAAAATATCCAGCAAATTAATATAGAACTTGAT
>CAJWMI010000040.1 GCA_913043185.1 uncultured Fidelibacterota bacterium
ATCTAAAAAGTAAAAAATCGCGATATATTATCACCTCTGGAGGTGGCGGTGGAATTATGGAGGCTGCAAATAGAGGTGCAAAGGAAGCCGGTGGAATCTCGATAGGACTAACTATCTCCTTGCCATTTGAGGCATCAGGAAATGACTATATATCAAAGGATTTAGAACTAAAGTTTCATTATTTTTTTATGAGAAAATTTTGGTTTTTATATTTAGCGAAAGCCTTAGTTGTGTGGCCAGGAGGTTTCGGCACACTTGATGAGGTAATGGAAACACTTACTCTGATTCAAACTGAAAAATTAAAAAAACGATTGCCCATAGTGCTCTATGGGTCTGAGTTTTGGAACTCTGTTGTCAACTGGGATTATCTAGTAGAATGTGGAACAATATCTGAAGAAGATTTAGATCTGTTCTATATTTCAGATAGTGTTGAAGACACGTATAATTATATAGTAAAATATATCGAAGAGTATAAACTAAAAGGTCCAAATTTTTAAATGGTGAAAAATATCCTATTCATTATTTTCCCAGTGCTATTAATGGCCCAGACTGAGCCTATAGAAAACTTACATGAAAATTTACCTAGAGTCTGGACACTAACGCATGCCATGATCCACACTGATCCCGGTAATTTTATCAAAGACGGGTCCATAACAATTAGAAACGGGAAAATCGAGGCCGTTGGTAGATACATAAAAACACCGAAAGATGCGTTTGAAATAGATCTAAAAGGTGCACATGTATATGCCGGGTTTATTGAGAGCTGGCTCGAGAAAGAATTGTTAAATGAGAAATCCAAGAGCACGAGAAAACACTGGGACAAAAAAGTTAGACCCGAGCATAGATCTGTAGACAACCTTAGTATCAAAAACAAAGAAATAAAAGAGCTCCGGTCTCTGGGATTCACAACCGCACACTTAGCACCTAAGCAAGGAATATTCAGGGGTCAAACTGGTATAATAAACCTGATGGATAGGCCTAAACCGATCAAATCATCTGTAGCACAAGTGATTGACTTTAAATACAGAGCGAAAGGCCAACGGACTTATCCAAGATCGCTCCTTGGCGTAATTGCACATATCCGCCAGACGTTCTTTGACTCAGAATGGTATATTAAAGCCCAAGAAATCTTTGAAGCCTATCCTGCTGAAAATGAGCCTCTTGCAGCAAACATAGCACTAGAAAGTCTTGGAATGTCACGAGCCGTAAATAAACCATTTGTTTTTGTTACTACAAATGAAACTTATTCACACAGAGCAATGAACATTGTAAATGAGTTTAACCTAAATCCATGGATATTAGGAAGCGGATATGAATACAGAAGGCTAGATTATTTTTCAAATCATAAAGTATTTTTTATTTTACCAATTGATTTTCCATCAAAACCTAATGTTGTAAAACCAATGAGTGATTTGCAATATTCGACAGAGGAACTAAAACACTGGGACATGGCTCCTGATAATTTATTTTATATCAATGATGCTGGATTTGATTTCTCGATCACTAGTCATAGCCTAAAAAAGAAGTCCCAGTTTCGTAAGAATATTCAAAAAATTATAGACAGGGGTCTGAGTGAAGATATTGTACTTGCTGCTCTAACAACTCGGCCTGCAGCGGCACTAGGAATGCACAAATCTTTGGGTAAAATAGCTCCTGGGTATGATGCAAACCTTGTGATTGTAGATGGAGAATATTTTAATCCAGAATCAAGAGTAGTGAGCGTTTGGATTGAGGGAAATGAGCACTTTATTGCCTCCAAAAAAACGCCAACCTTCTTAGGCACCTGGTCACTAAAATATAGCGGAAGCGCATATGATCTGAAAATTGAAGATCTATTAAAACAACAGTCTATTGAAAAACAAAAAAAGTTTTATAAAGGTTCAATTTCCATCAATAACAAATCAGTAGAGATCTATAATCTTGATATTTTTGAGTCGTCTATATCTTTTACTATTGATGGGTCCAAGCTAGGGCTAAAAGGGACACTATCTTTTAGCGGTGATTTATCAAATGATCAAATCACAGGTACAGTAAAAAACTATATGGATAATTCTCTTTCGTTTCAGGCAGATAGAAAACAATTAGATAAAAAAATTGAAAGAACGAGAGAGAAATTCAGTGACCTATCTATATTCTATCCTGAAGGCGCATACGGTCTACTTAAAGACCATTCAAAACCAAATGCTATTCTAATCAATGATGCTACGCTCTGGACCTGCGGGCCTAAAGGAACACTCGCAGAGTGGGATATACTTTTTGTTGATGGTAAGATTGAACAAGTAGCGCCTGACATCAGTGTACCACAAGGAAGTGCTATCATTATAGAAGGCGCAGGAAAACATGTTACTCCTGGCCTGATCGACTGCCACAGTCACTCAGCAGCAAGCTCGATCAATGAAGGTACTCAATATATTACAGCAGAAGTCCGTATCAGGGATGTTATTGACCCAAATGATATTAACATATACAGGCAACTCGGTGGAGGCCTGACCACTGCTAATGTTCTCCATGGTTCTGCAAACCCAATTGGCGGCCAAAACGCTGTCATAAAACTACGATGGGGAAAAGGAGCCAATGACCTTTTACTGAAAAATGCTCCCCAGGGTATCAAGTTTGCTTTAGGCGAAAATGTAAAACAAGCAAACTGGAGTGGTACCAACCGCTATCCTCAGACACGTATGGGCGTAGAACAAGTCATGCGTGATGCATTTCGTTCAGCTTTAGACTATAAGCATGCGAATGAAAACTATTTAAGAAATTCAAAATCTCGGAGGATTAAAATTCCCCCAAGAAAGGACCTGGAACTTGACGCGCTGGTTGAGATACTTGAAGGAAAAAGACTAGTACACTGTCACTCATATCGTCAGGATGAGATACTAATGTTAACCAGGGTGGCTGAAGATTTTGGCTTTAAGATAGCAACCTTTCAACATGTCCTCGAGGGATACAAAGTCGCAGAGAGAATTGCGGAACATGGAGCAGGAGCATCAACCTTCTCTGACTGGTGGCAGTATAAGTTTGAGGTGATTGATGCAATACCATATAACGGCAGTCTGATGACAAAAAATAATGTTGTCGTATCATTCAACTCAGATGATGACGAGCTCGCAAGAAGACTAAACACAGAAGCAGCAAAGGCAATTCAATATGGTGGTCTTGATCCAAATGAAGCCCTAAAGCTTGTGACAATAAACCCGGCAAAACAGCTACAGATTGATAAATATGTCGGCTCACTAGAGCCAAAAAAGGATGCAGATTTCGTTATATGGGATGGTGATCCTCTATCGGTCTATAGCCAGGTAGAAGAAACATGGATTGATGGAATAAGATATTATTCAAAAAAAGAGAATGAGCTTCTTGAGGAAAGAGATAGTGACCTCAGAAGA
This sequence comes from uncultured Fidelibacterota bacterium, assembly GCA_913043185.1. Next base: position 3,387 of record CAJWMI010000040.1, read on the forward strand.
AATATTATTCAAAAAATACTGTCGACTCCAGGCAAGAGTTCTACCGGGTCAAATATTAAAAGTAAAACATCGAAATATGACACAGAATACCACTGCGATAGTGAAGATGACACAGGAATATATGATGGTCAATAAACTACTTCCATTCCTGCTAATTATTTGCGTAGGTCTTTCTAATGATCAAATACCTGGCGAAATACAAAAAAGGCCTATCCTTCTTAAAGGAGGAATACTGCATACTGTGTCAACAGAGGTGCTAGATGGCTATGATATTCTATTTGCAAAAGGGAAAATAGTCAGAATAGAAAAAAATATAATGGCATCGCCTGAGACAGATGTGTATGATGTATTTGGCAAACATATTATCCCAAGTTATATCGCCCCAATAACGAGATTAGGGTTGGTTGAAATTGGCCTGGTGCGTCAGTCTGTTGACTATGCAGAAAGAGGATCAATAAATCCAAATGTAAAGGCCAATGTGAGCTATAACCCGGACTCAGAACTAATCCCAGTCACCAGATCAAATGGAGTTTTAATCGCTAACTCAGTGCCTGCTGGGGGCCGTATCTCAGGACAGTCATCAGTTATGATGCTGGATGGTTGGACCTGGGAGCAGGCAACTCTAAAGCACCCTTCCGGGCTGCACATAAACTGGCCATCAATGAAAATTAATTATGGGAAAAATGTTAAAAAATCAGAAAAGAAGCAGCGTGAAGACATTCAAAAATCAATCCGTGATCTTGACGATATGATACGAAATGTTCGTGCTTATTTCCTTCGAATAAAGCAAAGGAATCGAATAGCAGATGCGAGACAAAAGGCTGACCTAAGGCTAGAGTCCATGATCCCATTTGTGATTGAAAAAAAGAGTATTTTTATCCACGCTAATGAAGCAAAACAGATTGAGTCTGCGGTCAATTGGGCTAGGAAAAATGATCTCAAAATTATCATTGTCGGAGGCACTGATAGCTGGAGACTAACAGATCTACTCGTCAAAAATAATATTCCAGTCATCCTAGACAAGGTTGAAAAAGTTCCTATGCGCAGGTTCGAGCCAGTACACCTTCCATACAAGACACCATTTTTATTAAAAGAAGGCGGCGTGCAATTCTGTATAAATACTAGAATCGGTTACCCACATGATGGAAATGTTCGTAACCTCCCAAATGAGGCTATGAGGGCAGCTGCATATGGACTGCAGAAGTCAGAAGCACTGAAGTCTATAACTCTTAGTGCTGCTGAAATCCTGGATATAGATGATCTGGTTGGATCTCTTGATGTTGGAAAGGATGCAACATTTTTTATTTCAGATAAAGCGCCGATGGAAATGTATCCAAAAGTACTAATGGCCTTTATTCAAGGCAGAGAGGTTGATCTTAGTGACCGCCAGAAAATGCTGTACAAAAAATATCAGGAAAAATATCGCAGACTTGGCCAACTAAATCCATAAATCTTTATCATTTCTTTAAATAAAATTCTTGATGACTAATAGTTCAACAATAAAACATGCTGCAGTATTAGGCGCAGGAGTAATGGGAGCACAGCTTTCTGGATTATTTGCGAATAAAGGAATTAAAACATATTTGTTTGATATATCAATCGAACTAGCAACTAGTGGAAAAAATCGTTTAAAAACTCTAAAACCTGCCCCACTAGAAAATCCTGAAAATATAGATCTTATTACACCCTGCTGCTATGATTCTGACATTGAAAAGATTATAGAAGCAGACTGGGTATTGGAAGCAGTAGCAGAGAATCTTGATATAAAGCTCAAAGTCTATGATATATTATTACCTTATCTAAAAGATTCTGCTATTTTAACTACAAACACTTCTGGCATTACCCTTATAGAATTATCACAAAATTTTTCGTTAGAATTGAAAAATAGATTTATGGTTACCCATTTTTTTAACCCACCAAGATATATGCAGCTATTGGAACTAGTAAAAAGCGAGGACACCTCTCCAGAGACATACAATATCATATCTGACTTTGGTAAAAATGTGCTAGATAAAGGGATCGTCCCTGCCAAAGACACGCCGAATTTTATTGGAAATCGTGTAGGCGTTTTTGGCCTTATGTCTACAATAAATATTGCTATGAAAATGGGCATGAATATTGAAACCGTTGACGCCCTCACTGGTACAATATGTGGTAGGCCTAAGAGTGCTACCTTTCGGACAGCAGATGTGATTGGGCTTGATGTATTAAAAAATGTGGCAATGACAACCTATCAAAAATCAAAGCATGATGAATCTATAGAAATGTTCAAAATACCAGAAACAATGGAACTTCTCATTGAGAATGGTAACCTTGGTCAAAAAACAAAAGCAGGTTTCTATAAAAAAGATGATAACGGAAATATCTTAGTCTTAGACTTAGATAGCAGAGAATACAGACCAATTGGGAAAATTGAATTAGGATTAGATGATAATATTATTCAAAATGACAACGTTGGTCAGCGGATAAATGCTTTAATTAATTTAGACTCAAAATATGGAGAATTTTTCTGGGAAATTTTATCAAGGATGCTCCTGTACTGTGCGAACCGTATACCAGAGATATCAGACTCATATAAAGATATAGATAACGCAATGAAATGGGGCTTTGGTTGGGAATTTGGCCCGTTTGAGATATGGGATATGATTGGTTTTACCTCATCATTAAGAAGAATGGAATCAAATAATAAAACTATACCAAAATGGATAGAAAAAATGGAGTCTAAAGAAAAACGGGGCTTCTATTTAATAAACTAACTGATATTATAACCTGATTGGAGAGTCATTGGGTTTAATCGGGTTTTTTTGTTTGTGGGAGGATGGGTAGATTTCATGATGATTAAGAGTATCATACCAAAAATATTCTTTCTATTGTTTATCACATTTTTATTTACTTGCGAATCAAGTAGAAGTATATCAACCGGAGGTGGAGAGACATCTGATAGCATTCTTCATCCTATGCCATGGAATGCTATTCACATTGGTATAAATTCAAATTCAATTGATCGTTTGATCGATGCAGTAAATAATGTAATGCCTAGATTGGGAATCAATCTATTAATTGTCGAAGTGAATTATAACTTTGAATATGAGTCATATCCGCAATTAAGGAATGATAATCCAGTAAGTAAAATTCAGATGAAAAAGCTTATAAGCGCTTGTAAAAATAATGAGATCCGGATTATCCCTCAATTTCAGAGTCTAGGACACCAATCGTGGTCAAAAAAGACCCATCCATTATTAAAGAATTTTCCTGAATTTGATGAGACTCCTATGATCCCACTAGATAATCCAGGTATCTATTGCCGTAACTGGTGTCCACTTAATCCTGATGTATATGATGTGGTGTTTACATTAATTGATGAATTGATCGAAGTCTTTGAACCTGATGCATTTCACGTTGGTATGGATGAGGTACGTCTTCTTGCACATGACCAGTGTGATAGATGTAGAGGATATGATCCGGCTGTATTATATGCTAAAGCAGTACGAGATATGTATGCCCATATAAGCGGGCGACACGGTTTAAAAATGTTGATGTGGGGTGATATGCTAATCGATCCAGAATATATTACCTTTGTAGCAGGGCCACTGACTCACCGTGCTGTAGACATGATACCGAAAGATATTATTATTTGTGATTGGCAATATGGTTTACAGAGTTATTATCCATCAATACCATATTTTATTGATCGAGGGTTTCAGGTGCTCCCTTCTAGCTGGGACAATCCAGATGCAGCTCTAGCACTTATGCATGCCGGCAGGAGAAATGCAGGTAGCAAAATGCTTGGTCATTTATTTACTGTCTGGGGTGGTTCAACTATTTTACCAGAAATATTAATAGACGGACTAAACCACGATAAAGCAAAAGGTCATATTCGCGGAGCAGCAAAAGCAATCTTGGATCTTGCTCCTATGGTTGATGCTTCACCTAAGTCTACCTTAATTATTCCAAGAGGAACATCTGCAAGTGATAGTTCTATTACCATATCTGCTGGATTATACCCAGTTGGAAACTATGATAAGAAAATAGTTGGCGCTTCTGCTTCTGTGAATATTATTAATGATGATTATGATATAGTAAAAACATTAGGGGATATAACAATTGACCATTTCATGATAAAAGATTTCAAAACAAAATTAATCCCAGGAAATTATCGAGCAGCTTTATTTGGAAGTGTGGAACTTGATGATGAGGAAAGAAAGGAATTTGAAATATTCAGTAATAGATTTGGTATAGCAGACCCAATTTCACATGATGGGCGTGGCGCTGTTACCTGGGTTAGTTTTCCGCCAAGCCCCAAATATCCTGCAAATGGTGCAGTAACATTAACCGATGGAATCGTTGGGCCAATGGACTGGGATTGGGGGGACTGGCTATCATTTGAGGGTCTTGATCTGGAAGCAACCCTTGACCTTGGAAAAGTTATACCAATACAAAATATTCAGCTTTATTGTCTCCAGAATCAGGGCCCCTATGTGTTCATGCCAACAAAGGTATATTTTTCACTTTCTACAGACGGCATTACTTTCAATGAAGTAAGTGAGATCCTGCCAAAAACATCTCCTAAGTATGATGGCCCTATTATTGAGGTTTTTGATGCAGTAATTCCTCACACAACTGCAAGATATATTCGTGTGAAGGCTGATAATACAGGTATATGTCCTGATTGGCATCCAGGTGCCGGTGCTAAGGCTTGGCTAATGGCCGGAGAGGTTGTTGTAAATCCGGCTGGTTTTGAATAGAATAAGCTGCGTGAGCCTTATGATCTAATCAATGGCTAGGTAATCTCTTTAAGCTTTTTTCCTGAAATATTTTTTCAGACATATCAGTGTCTACCTGAACCTGCTCAAAAGAGATGTCAGTTTTATGATCTTTTTGTACATCCTTAACAGATATTTTTGAAATAATATCATAATTATCAATTTTTATGTATGAAAACAATTTTTCTTTTTTAAGATTCTCTCTCTTATCGTAAGACTCTTCTTTTATAATATATAGATCATCTTTAACGATCCAAATTTTGTGCTTTGAGTATGAAGACTTTAGGGAAGAATTTGGTGTAACCTCAATCACAAAACATTCGCGCTCATTAACAGTTTCATCATCTAACCTGTTATACTCATACTCATCTAAAGATCTACTGGTCATATCTTCATAACTAAGATCAGAACCCATAAAGGAGTCACCTTTTTTACTTGCAGATATTCGTCGAACTCTCTTGAACGCAGGAAGCCATATCCTCATCTCATCATCGCGATCATCATGTTCTATCTTTAAAAAAGATACGCCCTTATCATCCTTAGGCTCTAAAAACCAAATCAGCTGACGCCTGCTATTGTCCATTGTTTTCGATATCATTACGTTATTACGTGTTTTTCCTTTGGAGTTTGTTAGCACCATAGTGGTCTTGCTTATCATATTTTTCGGTTTAGATTTTTCATCAAGTGTTTTAGTAATCTCATAACCAGATTGACCAAATACAATTGAAATGCCGACAATGACAATAAATATATTTCTCATCTTCATACCTATCTCTCTGAAAGATTATGTTTTAATAATTCGGCCATAGCTGCCAAGAAAGTAAGCGTACCGATCGATGTTGATATCATTGCAAAAACCATTAGTCCGCCCATGTATTGTACAGGTATAAACGCAGAAAATAGTAAAGCACCAAAAGACATGTTTGATGCTGAATCCAAAATAATTGGATAACCAACGTCTTCAATTACATCATTGGTTAAGGCATTTTTTTCTGAGATTTTTGATAGCCTCCTGTATTGCGAAATATAGTGTATCGCAAAGTCAACGCCCACCCCAATAATAACTGATGCTAAAAGCGCTGTCACGTGGCTTAGATGTATCCCTGCCAGCCCCATAAAACCAAAGTTGATTACGACCGCAACCGAAAGAGGAATAATAGCCATCATGCCCCATGCAATTCTTTTAAAAAACAATGATGTGATCAGTCCGATAAGAATCACGGACATTACAATACTGATAACAGATGATTGAACTACCAAATAAACAAGATCCCGGATAACCACTGCCATCCCTGTCACAGATGCGCTTCCTACACTTTTTAAACCACCAACATATTCTTCGATCTCATCCACAATAGAAATAATTTCCTCCGTTGACATAACGCGGCTTAGTGCAGTAACCAGACCAACACTGTATTCATAGTCAACCATAGTAGAAAAATCTTCTGGATCACCCGACATAGAGTACATCGAAAATAAATTGTTTACCTTACCTTGATCTTTTGGTATTGTCTCAAAATCTGGATCATCATCCATTACAACGCGGTGCATCTGTTTGACCACATCTGCAATGGAAAAACTAGTCGTAACCTTTTTATTATTTTCAAGCACATCCTGAAGGTTTACAATCTCATTAAGCGTTCTCGGATTTTTCATGGAGCCTTCTAGTCTGACCCTTATATCCATCGTACCTGTCATCTCTTGATCTATAAAATCAATACTATTTCTAAATTCCGTACCCTGTCTAAAAAAACTGGCAATATTGACATCCACTTTTAGATATAATAGTCCAATGATTCCAGCTGTTGCAATGAAAACGCCGGATCCTAATATCGATTTTGGATTGGTCGAGACTGTTTTTCCAAAGTATGATATTAGGTTTTCAAAAATACTTGGCCTTGTTACAGCCTTTGAGTTCATGTCCCATTTTTTTAATGATATAGCAGCCGGAAGGAACGTTGAGCTAAGAAAAAATGCATGTGCTATGCCCACACTAATACAGATTCCATAGCCCATAAGCTGTTTTATTGGCGCAAAGGAAAGAGAAAGAAAAGCAGCCATCGTGGTCAAGCTGGTTAGAAAAATAGGAACCAAAAGAGTGTCCATTGTCGCTTCTACTGATTTTTTTACATCCTTTTTATTCCTCATTTCTTTGAAAAATTTGGCAACAAAATGGACACCATCAGAGTTGGCTATGGTAAGCAGAATTATTGGCATTGAGGAGTTGACAATTGTAAAATAAAATCTCTCTGATCCTGTGATAAAAACCATCCATCCCATAAACCCGGCCATAACAACAAGCGACTGAATAATAACAGAAAAGACCATGATAACTGCGAATGGATTTCGAAGATTTACCATGAGCACGATGGCCATAATAAAAAGGCCAACCCTTAGCAATATGGTAATATCATTCCTGATCATTGTCGGAACGGAGCCCGTGATATAGGCTGTTCCTCCGTAGTGGATCTCATAATCGGCGGATAAGATACTGTCACCGATGGCAACGACAACATCTCTCATAATATCATGGGGGATATCTTCATAAGGCTGTACCATAATATTCAAATACTCATCACTCTCGCTTACGGCTCTTTTCTTTATTGTAGGATTACTTAATAAATATTCTTTTATTTTATCTATCTGAGAGAGGGATAAATCTCGCGCGGGCTGAAGGTCACTGATTTCCATGAAACCATCTTCACTCTCTATTTTTGAGATGGTCGTTATACAAGAAACCTTTTCGACCTGGTTTACATTTTCCAATGCTTTTGTGAGATCCCAAAGTAAGGCGAATGATTCCGAACTATAGACCGTTCTTCCTTTATTCCCAAAGGCAATAAAAATAACCTCGGTACTTCCAAACTCATCCTGAACCGCGTCCCATGACATTCTTGAGTCTAATGTCTCAGGCAGCATCGCCATCATATCATCATCAATCACAAGATAGTTTATGCCTAGTCCCATAAACAATGTAAACAGGACTGGCAAAGCTATTGCTTTCTTAGGATTCGCTAGAACATGCTCTATGATCCAAGATCTAATTGGGTGAGACCTCTCAGAAGGTGTCAACGATTAAACTGCATTATCTTATAAACAAATGCCATAATGTCTAAATAATCGATCGCTGTATCCTCATTTAAATCTGCGGGCGGAGTTGGCTGGTAGAATCCATTTGGTAGCGTAACCATGTCTATTGTGTAGCACAGATCATAGACGTCAATATGTTCATCAAAATTTACATCTCCTAATCTATAATCAGGAAAACCAGTCGTGTCACCGATACCAAGAAAATCAGTAGAGTATTTTTGGGCTCTGGCGATCATAGTGTTCGTCCCGCCGAACGAATAGTCCCAAACAGTAGCCCCAGAAGAATCCACCTCAAAAATTATAGCATCATCTGCTACAGATATAATAGTGTTGCCATTTGGCAGTCTAAATGCGCCACTTTGCACATTGGAATGAAATCCCCCAGTATGCAACCAAACGGGCCCAAGTGGGCCAAAAGGCTGATCTCCTGGTAATATATAATTACTACTGTCAGCGGATAAGGGTGTAACAATCTCAAAAACAGCAGAGCTTTGTGCTGCATAGTTATTATTGTAGAGAATCAAGTTTCCTGCGCCTGGAGATCCTTCAGGTATCCAGTTTACTCCATGCTGACTGTCTAGCTGCTGCTGTGCACTTGCACCTCTGTCATATACCTGAGGATTACCCCAGCGATATAAAAAGTCGCCTCCTTTACCTGAGTTGCCACCCGTATGGCCGGCTGCCTCTTCTGTGGTCGTACTGTGATCAATGATATATATTTCACTATGATGCCTAGAGCTTATAACGATTTGGTCTAGGCTAGGGTTATAGTCAATCGCGTTAATATGCTTCCAATCAGCATTGCTCCCTCCTGGACCGCCACCACCTCCTACGTCTCCATAATTAATATCCATGAGCTCTGGATGTTCAGAGATTACGCCAAAACCAGGTAGATCTGGGTCATGGTCTTGAACCAAATGATCCCACAGATGCCACTCCCAGACGATGTTGGCCTGATTTGGAAGTACCATCTCTAACTCAAGAATAGCTGTTGACCACATTTCTCCTAGCGGATTATCTATTATCTGTCTACCCATTGCATACGCCTCAGCGGCAGTTTTTCTTTCCCAGGCAACCACCAATATATTACCATTCGGCAGAGGCTGAACATCGTGATGGTGCTGGTATATATCATCAGAAACTGTAAACTGCCAGAGTACGGTCCCATCCCATGCGATATGTGCAATGCCTCCACCAACACCGCCAGAGCTCATTGTTGGGCTCTGGACTCTATAAGGATAGATAATAGAACTATCCGCTAACAGATAGGGCATACTCGCAGCTCCCCTTGGGTGCACCCATGTGTGAACCGTGTTCATATTGTTATCCAATAAATAGCTTGTCCCTCCTATGCCACCTCCAGGTCCACCTCCAGTTGGTGAGAACAAGGTATATCCATCAAAAACTTCTGCGCTACATAGCGTAATGCCTAAGATGAAGATAGTTGAAGAAATTTTGATACCATAATTCATAAAATAAATTCCAGTCTAATGTCGTATAATATGTGCAACCTATCTAAAGAATAGTTATTATTTTAACATTTAGACTCTAGAGGCGTCAAATAGTTAAATATCATAAAAAGTATTCTTATTATGTTCTTATTTTACCACTTATTCATTTAATGATATAACAACTTTACTTTGAAACTAAATAGAAAATTAAAAGCCTATATTACCATAGGAAAGACATTCGGAGTATGGGTTAGTCCCATTACAACCGGTTTATTTCTTTTTATAATGCGAACTATTGTAAGTATCGGATTATTTACAGATAAACTGTTTTATAAGATTGCCAGAAAACCGTATCTAAAAAATCCCATTGTGATCGTTGGAAACCCTAGGTCAGGGACCACATTCTTGCAACGATATCTTATACAATCCAATCTTGGTCGTGGATCCCAACTTTGGCAGCTAATCTATCCGTCTATTATCCTACAAAAACTGATTAAACCTTTACTCCCCATACTAGAAAAAATCAGCCCCGCGAGACACCACTCTACTGACGCACATAAGACCAGTCTATCTTCTGTAGAGACTGATGACGTGGGATTATTTTTTAGATATTTTGACGGGTTTTTTCTATACGGATTTCTATTATCCTTTGCAGATGAAGATCTATTTGAATATTTTGACCCAAAATTTCGAGATACAAGCAAACGAGACTTTGATTGGTTTGAAAATGTCTGGTCTAGAACGGTTGTGAATCAGGATCTTTCTTATATCGGAAAACTGTTTTCACTAAGTACAAACCTTCCTGCATTCCAAAAAAGATTTCCCGATGCAAAAATCCTTTACATGATTAGAGACCCTTTAAACGTCATCCCATCAGGCCTTAGCCTCGTGACAGGTGTTTTAGACAAGAGATTTGGGTTCTGGAGCCTAAATAAAGACAAGCGTGATCAATATATTAAACGGCTTTACAATGCGCTTGTTACACTTTTAAGAAGATTCCATGAAGATTGGACCAATGGAAATATTAATCAATCAAGCGTTTTCATTGTAAGATATGATAAGATGATGAGTAATTTTGATCAGCTTATGGATAGTATCCTTGGCTTTATTGGTCAACAGCCTTCGGATGACTTGATCAGAAAAATTAAAGAGACCGCTGAAGCCCAGCGAAACTATAAAAGTAAGCATGGTTACGATCTTAAAAAATTTGGTCTTAGCGAAAAAAAAATAAAAACAGACTGTAAATTTGTTTATGATACATTTCTAACAAAATGATAAAATCGAAAAAGAATTTATATATTACCATTATCTTGATCAGCATGTTTTCAGTTGTCGCTGCCGAAATAAGGCTAGATAATATAGACTCTATAAAAAACTGGAATATAATTCAAAAAAAAGTTATTCAAATAAAGTGGACTGATTATGAGGGTTATCCAATCTGCCAAACCACTAGCATTTTACCTTTTTCAATGGAATCTATTTCGTCCATAATTGAGGACGTGGAAAACTATCCCAGTGTGTTTAAAAGGATTCATAAAACAAATATTCTTGAAAAAGATATTGTACATGTTATGCTAGATATGCCTCTTTTTCTATCAAACAGAGACTACGTGATTCAATATATTAAAAGTAAAAATCAAAATACCTGGGAGTTTACATTTAACGCGGTTGAACATATGAATGCTCCTGAAAAAAATAACTATGTAAGACTTGTGAATGCAGCGGGTAAGTGGAAACTGGTACCAAAGAATAAAAATGAGACCTCAGTAAGTTATATCTGGAATGGGGAACTTTTAGGAGACTTTCCTAGCTTCGCACTTGAGAGAGCATGGAAAACGCAGGGGAATGAAATAATACATTGGCTTAACGATGCGTTGGAATAAACTTATTTTATCCTCTTTATTATTGTTAATAACCACCAGTAAAAGTGAGACAATAAATACCTATAAAGGGTATGTAGACTTCTACTATATATCAAGACTTTCAGATCAGTCTATCATTAACCTACCTTACAGGATTTTTCATCTTAACGTAGATCACCAGAACGGTGACCTTATGTTAAGATCCACCATTGCTTTAGAACATAAATTAAGGAAAGATACCTACTTTCTATCAAATAATTCCCCGACAGATTTTGAACTAGATATGAGAGAATTATATCTACAAATGTTTACGTCGTGGGGAGAAATACGTCTTGGAAAAATTATTCACACCTGGGGCAATGCTGATGAGAATAGTCCGGTTGACATCGCCAGTCCTTTCGATTATTATTATACCTTTGACTCCGGCATTGATAAGAAACTTGCTATTTTTTCTTCAGCCATTGATCTATATATGGAGGATATGAAACTCGGGCTAATTTTTTCTCCACTACACAACACCCATAGGACTCCACAAAACGACGATGAATTTCCTATCAAGCTTCCTGTAAGCCCCTCGGAAGATCAGATCATGAAAATTGACGGTCTCCCTTATGAGCTAGGTGCCTATATTAACAGATCCTTTAGTTTTGGAGACATATCATTGAATTATTTTACTGGTTATGATCGATTGTTTAACCTATCTGGCGTAAATGTATTCCGAAATAAATTCGAGACTCAAACTGATATTGACATTTTATATGGATATAGAAATACTAATATGATTGGTTTTGGAAGCACGCTGTTTTTTGGTGATTTAGAGCTCAGAGGAGATATAGCCGTGTTCAATACAGAAGATGAAAACAAAAATATTTCTAGAGAACATCCTAAATTTCCAGAAGTTTTTGATTCTTTACATTACTCATATCCTTTAAATGAAAAAGCAAAATATTTTCAGGCTACAGTTCAACTAGAGGCAGAGCTACCTTTTGATATAAAATTCGTTGGACAATTCTTTAACTACGATACGCTTGACTACAGCTCAGATAGTTTACCTGTTAATGAAGACATTTCGATACCAAACCTTGAGATAAATGTAGATGAGTTAGATCCAAAAAATATTTTTACCCCAGGCTATGGTTCCTCGCTCGCTATTATGACAAAAAAAGCCTTAATTCTATCACTTGAAAAGAAATTTTTTGATGACCAACTAATTTTAACGGCATCATCTATTTTTGATATAGATAACACTGACTACGATGGAACATATCCAGGATCCATTTTATCATTCGAGGCTGCTTATACTCTCATCGATAATTTAGAATTAACAATCGGATATACTAATATCAAGGGTGACAAAGACCACCCTTTAGGAGAAAACTACAGGCTTTATATCATGGAAGATTTCTCTCATATTCGTGCTGACCTAAAATATTCTTTCTGATAATTTTCTTCTTATATCT
>CAJWMI010000041.1 GCA_913043185.1 uncultured Fidelibacterota bacterium
CCACCAAAAAAATCGGTAACAGGATAAAGGTCAAACTGACCAAACATTGTTGATATTGATATTGATATGTATGTTATTACCTTTTTCACGATATAAGACTTCTCCGCATGTATTTGATAATCCAAGCAATTTATGTACTATCATTCAAATACAAAAGAAAATATATAGCCATAATTTAAGCAAAAAACGGGAAAACTTATTTTTGGGCTTTTTCTTGGAAAAAACTGATCTTTAACCTATATTTTTTGCTAAAGTAAACGAGGTAAGGGAGTTTATTTCTAAAATCTCCTCTAAAACAGTTACGTCTTGACGGTATTATCCTGATAGACAGAAAATATTATGATGCGGGAAAATAATAATGCGGGAAAATAATATTATTAGTATTTGCGGATATATACTGGCGTGTATACTATGCACGGAGTCTATATTTGCCGGACAGCTCAACAGAACTAGCGGTCTCTATGACCTCGATGGCGACGGCCGGAAAGAGGTTTTGATTATCAGCAGCTCTGACCGTAAAGCTGTATTAGTTGAGCTTCAAAATAAATCTATTGGTGACACTTTGTGGTTCTATACCCTTCCAAAAGGAACTTATTTTACTGATGTTTCTGTAATAGATATTGATAGCAATGGACAGCCAGATCTTGTTGCAACATCAAAAATTAGTATTGACAGTAAAAACACAGGATGGCTCTATGTTTTTCAGGGCACTACGACAGGATTTTCTGATTCTCCATTGGTGGCTGGGAAGTCTGGGCTGGAGATAGACAATATTCGGCCTCTAAATCTTTCTAAGATTAATGGTATGCCCGGGTATCTATCTGTTTCCTTTGGCACGCCCGTTAGAAAAACTTTGATCATAAAACCAGATATAACTAATAACCGTCTAACAATCGATAACGCTCACACTCTTTCTGACCCACTAATTCAAAATGGTTATGGGCATATGTACTCGGGTGGATTTTCATCTGAAAACAATAATTATGTTGCCCAGTTTTCTGCAGAGCTAAACACACTGAAAGTTGCAATATTTAATGTAAAAAATAATTTTAAACATGTAACTACAGAGATTGTAGGGATGGGTAAATCCAGAGGAATTATAGGCGCAGAGGTTCAGGCCTATAGTAATCTTAAAAAGGGCGAGCAGGGGCTTTTAATTCCATTCAGGACCGGAGAAGTAAAAATACTTAATATAATAGACAACAAAGTAAGTTTAACAGAATCTGAATTTTCGCATGAAGATTTATTTTTGGAAATGACAGACCCCAATAAATCAGAAATATTAGACCTTGTTAGTTCAAGAATTGAATCGGGATTCTATAATAAAGTCATAACCAAAAAAGACTATATAAAAGAGGCAAGATATAAAAACTCTGGCTATAAACCTAAAAAGATAGATGGCCCAACACTAGTAGACTATTTAAATGAAGCGGGGATTGTAAAAAAATCTAAGTTAGACAGCAAGGTAGAGATACCAAATAAAAGCAATGAGGATATGGACAGTAAAATTTGGGCCGCAAAAGCATCTGTAAAGATTGAACAGGCGGACTCAACACTGTTGATTTCAAAAGATTCATTGTTTGTTAACCCAATCCCTGATGAGGATAAAGAAGTTGCTTTTCATAAAACTATATTTGGTCCTTCTGACTCAGTGTCTGCTATAAACACTTGGGAAGACACCGTTCGTAATGTGCTAGTCCCTGAGCCAATTGATCTTTCCGGGGCAGATGATTCTAATGATAGATCAATAGATCTTTATTATGTTATGGTAATGGCTCCCTCAAAAGGAGAAAAAGATAGATATGTTTTTGATGGCGAGGCTCCTTTTGGTATTAATGTTAACCAAATCCCGCCAATGGGAGAGCCAACACATTTCCAGCACAGTGTGTCAGCGAACGTAAGCTACCTAAGGAGAGGGAATGACTATGACTTTGCATATACACTGAAAGAGCAGGTGTCAGACAGTGTAACAACCTTGACCATGGTCCATGATATGCAAACGAATATCATATTTATGTCAATTTCTCCTGAGGTTGATTCTATATCTCAATCGTATCAACCTGAAGCGTTTGATCCTAAATTATTTGAATTTCCTGATTATTTCTTTGAAGGATTCCCTACTAGCCTGGGTATGGACTTTAAAGATAAGTTAATCAAATTTTCATTTGATGACACTGGCGACAGCATAAACTATCAAGGACTATATCTCTCATCGACAACACCTTCAAAGCCATCTCAGTCGCTAGCAGTATTTCTGAATGAGGGGACGCTTCAGGCAATACGTGGTGAGGTAAAGGTCCGTGAGAATGGCTCAAAAAAAATAACAACGGAATTTGATATAGCAGGTTATTTGGAGCCCTCAGCAATGTTTTCCCGTTTGATCCAAGAAGAATTTTCAGACTCATTAAAAACGAATCTATTACAGGGGACATATTTAGAAGAGCCATTATTTGGGCCTAATGGAAAATTGCCAAAGGTGATTCATGAAAAGAGGCTTCCTGAAGCTCAGTTTGACCAACAAAATCCAAGTATTCCTGTGGAGCCACTGAAGGGTATTTATCCAGAAGGACAGGGAGTGATTAGCAACTCGAAAGCTAAAACAGAGACCCCTACACCGGACCCTCAAAACCCAATAGAACAGCCTGCTTCACCAGATTCAGAAATAATTAATGAAATAGATACACTGAATTTGGAAAATATCAAAACTTTACCAACCTCTGAAAAAAGAGATAATATTTTGAACTACGGTAATAACCTACCGGAGTCAATAAGCACTAGCGCTGACTCTAGTGATGTAAAACCATAGGACAATTATCAGTTAACACTACTGACTAACAATTGATTATGAAAATATATTCAAATAAACAAAAGCTTATAACAGCCATGTTGCTATTGGTTATCAGTTTTTCATTTGGACAAAAGATTATTCATATGGACGGGTCTTTTGATTTAGATGGTGATAACCTTCTTGAATTTATTTCGCTTGAGCTAGACCCCGAAAAAAATGTTTTCCCGACAATGGTTAGGTATAATGAGATAGATATAGATGGATACCAAACAGTGGTCTGGGAGTTTGACGCCCCAAAAGAGTTAGATGGTTATTTTGTTGATGCAAAAATAGGTGATCTTGATGGGAATGGCGTTCCAGATTTAGTCATCGTGATGAACTTGTCAAGGTTTGGTACTAATGCTACCCCACACGTGTTTGTTGCTGTATATAATTGGGAAGAAGAATCATTTTCAGAATTACCCTCAGTCACTCTAGATATTGGGAAACAAGACCGCTCTTTAAGGTGCAATAATTTTTCAATGTTGGATCAAGACGCTGACGGAGATCAAGAATTAGTTTTATCTTTGGGAAGCCCTTATAGAGGATTCGCATTTTTGGATTTAGACAACCAAGGACGTCTTGTTATAACAAAAAAAATAAGACCAGATGATCTTTTAGTTGGTTCAGGCCTATTGTATTCAGCAGTAGTTGATTATGACAATGACGGCTATGAGGATGTATTAGCAATTAGCCCAGAAGGCAGCACAATAAAAGCACAGCCGTTTTATAATATCGGAGGCATATTTGACTCTGGACAATTAATAAGAAAGAATTTTGATGGAATAAACGGTATCCTTCACAATTCTTTTCAGCTAACTGATTGGGATGCCGATGGTTTTAAGGATGTTCTAGTCTCATTTAGATCTGGAGATATAATAGCCTTAACGTTAACACCTGCAACTTTGGTTATTGAAAGAGTCCCTGTCCAACCAGGCCCACTAACACAGATTGAGATAGCAGATTTCAATCAAGATACATTTAAAGACCTGTTGATGCTCTCATCTGATATTAACGCACTAACGATGGTATCTGGGCAGGATGGTGGAATGGAAAGCATACGAAATGTTATGTCTAAAGTACCTGAGAACATACAAGTGTTTTCAATGCTGCCTCTAACTAAATTAGGTAATTATACTGGAAACATTATTGTCTCCGGCTGGGATGGTAAAGAAAACTCAATATATATTTTAGATCTTGGAAAAAAATCTGCTCAGTATGACCAAGGATTTTTATTAAGTACCGAGTTTATATCAGAACAGCTTCCAGATCTTCTTTCAAATATTGAGGATATACAGCCAGAGGTTCCAGAAATATATGTTGAGGTTATACCTGAACAAATGCCACAATTACCCCAGCCAGACGAAGAAGTTATTACTGAATTGGGTGAACAAAGAATCCCAAGTGTACCAGATGCCTTAGACCCATCAGTTATCGAAGGGAATGTTTTAAAAGAACAACCACGGTCGGTGCCACCTAAAAAAGTTATTCGAACACTTGAAACACCTAAAACGCTTAAAGAAGAAGAAATGATTGGTCAGCGTTTACCAAAACATGTTCTCCCTCAATATGTTTTGACTTTAAACCAACCTTTTGAATATATGCTACTAAGAGATACAACAGAGGCATTTCATAGCTTTAGATGGCAATTATCACCGCCAAAGGGGATGTTTTTTCATTATGAGAGCCAGACAATTAGATGGGTACCTAATAAAGAGCAATTAGATGCGTTTCCTGTATCATATCTCGTTCGGGTTAAGGTAGATGAGATTATGGAGTCCCTGTCATCTACAGACAGTCAAACTCAAGAGTATAAGACAGTCCCTGTTTTAGAAAGTAGAGATGAAAAAATATGGATTTATGTCAACGACCCTCCTCGATTTTTGACTCAGCCTTTAGGAACAGAATTTGTCGCCGGAGGGGCATTTCAATATGAACCTATTGTCAGAGACCGGAATAAAGATGCTTCATTGCAGTTTTATTTAGAGGTTGCCCCCCCAGGCATGTCTATTAAAGATGGAATATTATATTGGAAATCAGACAGTATTAACGCAGAACAGTATGATGTTAGGCTTGTTGTTTCTGATGGTTTTGAAAGAGATGTACAAGAGTTCCAATTATCGGCTAGATCCGGGATTCGGATACTATCAAAGGCTCCTGAAATCGCTACCGTTGGTGAGAAATATAATTATGATGTAAAAGTATGGCGCCAAAGAACCAGTCAAGAAGCAAACTATAAATTATTTTTTGGTCCAAGCGGCATGAAAGTTGATAAGAAAACAGGAATTTTATCATGGGTTCCTCAAGAAACTCAAATAGATACGGTAGAGTATGCCCTAGTATCAACTCATGGCGTTGCCTCCGACACACAGTTTGTTAAGGTTTTTGTTAATCACCCTCCTGTCATTCAAAAGGCACCGGCTCCTATGACCAAAATCAATGTTGGTGGGATATGGGATTTTGACTTAAAAGTACAAGACCCAAACGCAAATGATAAATTAATTTATACTGCACACGTCCTCCCAGAGGGAATGCGTATGGACCCACACACTGGTCGTTTGCATTGGGAGCCATCATCCGCGCAGGTTGATTTTCATAAACTAAGGATAGAGATTTCGGATGGAAATCTTAGCAAGTATATTGATTCAGAGTTTTTTGTAAATGCGCCAATAAAAATTGTATCTGTGCCGACAATGACAGCCACTGTTGGAGATGATTATAGTTATAAAATAATGACTGTAGATAGAAATAAAGGAGCCCTGCTCCCCTTTAATAAGGTTGTTAAAGTAGAAGACGTAAGTAACTCTAAAATTTATAGTATAAATATATCTGATGACGTTGTTATTCAAAATATAGATCGTTTTTTAGGTGACTGGTATAATGCTAAAGAGGTTTACTATGTAAATCCTAAATATCCAGCGGATACTCTTGTGTCAAGGCTTAATCTAAAAAGATATGTACAATCAGTTTTCTATGAAGACAATAGGTTATGGGTTATTACATCTACAATTAATGGAAGGACTATAAAAATAAAAGACTTTTTATGGGAGTTTTTTCAAGGAAACAAGGGCAAGCCCCCACGTTTAATGGTTGAAAGAATTAACCCGGTGCGATTCACGCTGACGGAATTCCCTGAAGGTATGGAGGTAGATGAATCATTAGGTGCTATTAAATGGACTCCTAAAAAAACCCAAACGGACATGCATAGAATTTCATTAATGGTTTCTGATGGATATACTAAAGATGAACAAGTTTATGAAGTTTATTCCAATCACATGCCAACAATTATCTCAAATACGCCTAGAATGGCTTTAGTGGGTGAATTGTTTAAGTATCAAATAAGAGTTGAAGATTTAAATGAAGGTGCAAATTTAAATTACTCTCTTATCAAAGGCCCGCATGGAATGCAGCTTGATAAAAGTGGTAAAATACTATGGGTTCCTAAAGCCGCTCAAATTAATTATAATGATTTTGAGGTATCTGTTACAGATGGATATGGAACAGATATCCAATCCGGGAAAATTTTTATCAATAATCCACCGTCCATTATTTCTACTCCAAAACCTGTCGGCCTAACTGGCCATACATGGCGATATAAACTAACCACCGAGGATCTAAATGGAGACAGGGTAACCTACAGAGCAGTTAGGCTCCCAAAATTTGCTAAATTTGATAGAAGACTTGCTATGATAGAGTGGACTCCAAGGAAAAACCAAGATGGTGTAAATGACTTTGTTTTAATGGCAGTAGATGAACATGGAGCTACAACTACTCATGATTTTCAGGTTCATGTTTTTTATGACCCAAGTGCAAAGCAGTTAGTAAATAGCGGTTGGCCTTTGATGCTTACTTTTGTTGGTGTTGTTTTTGCTTGGGGTGCCGGGCAAATGAATTAGGAGCTAAGATACAATCTCTTCAAGATATTCATTTAATAAATTTTCCGGTTCAAAAACGAGTTTTATTCTAACTGCATACAATTTTATTTCCCCCGTATAGTTATTTATTTTAACCAGATCTTTTTCTGTAGTAATTAGAAAATTTGCATTATTATTTTTTGCAATTTGTTCAATGTTTTTTAGATCATCTAAAGTGTAATTATGATGATCAGAGTATTTACTATGCCCTACAATTATAGCGCCTGTGTTATTCATGGTTTTTTCGAA
Source organism: uncultured Fidelibacterota bacterium (assembly GCA_913043185.1). The sequence goes on from CAJWMI010000041.1 coordinate 6,991, forward strand.
TCCTGTATGATCACCAAGTGCGGAAAAAAGATAAATCTTTTCTTTATTTAAATTGCTCAAGTTGTTTTTATCTCCCTTGGCGCCAATCATCACATCTTCTAATTCTATTTTATTATTGAGAATAGGACGATTGATATTTTCAATTATATTGATTAAATAATCAGACGATTTGTGTACGTTTGATTTAGATAAAATAATTAAATCAGCCCTAGATAGATTTGATAATGGCTCTCTCAATTTACCAGCAGGAATTAGCCTGTGTGTAGCTTTTGTATCCTTAGAGTTCACTAGGACGATATCCAAATCTCTGTATAATGATATATGTTGAAACCCATCATCCATAATGATTATATCTGGATCAAAATTTTCTATCATTTTGGTTCCAGCTTCATATCTTGATTCTCCAACAATGATTGGAATATTATTTAGGTTTTGAGCTAATAAATATGGTTCATCGCCAAAATCTTCCCATGATTGCGGTTTGGTTATCCCGTCCGTTACTATCAATGTCGCTTTAGACTTTCTTCGATAGCCTCTGCTAATAATTCCTATTTTTTTGCCCCTTGATTGTAAATGCCTAGAAATATATTCTACGGTTGGCGTTTTCCCAGATCCGCCAACTGTTATATTACCCACACTAATGACTTTACATGGAAGGGCATTGGTTCGAAAAATATGATATTTATAAAAAATTTTCCGAATAAATATTATAGCTCGGTACAAAAAAGTTGCTGGTAACAAAATAAAATAAAGATAATTACAAAAGTAATTTTTCTTTCGCATAATCAGTATTGTTTTTTTCTATTTTTTCCATTTCTTCAACCAGAATTTTTTTACATGATTCAAAATCATCATTTTTACTAAAAGATATAGGTGAACCATATTCAAGAAATATTTCACCAAACGGTTTTTCGAGAAAAAAAGTATGCCAGTTTACAAATTGCCAATTTTTTGTGGAATAAGATGCAACCGGGATAATAACTGCCCCAGTTTTTTGGGCCGCTTTAATGATACCGGGTTTCGGTATTTTTTCTGGTCCTCTAGGGCCATCAGGTGTCATTGCAACTAGACATGGTGGATTGTCTAGTGCTTTTACTATTTCAATAAAAATTTCAGAGCCGCCCTCAGAGCTTGATCCTCTAAGCATTTTCCATCCCAGTTTTGAACCTATTTTGGATATTAGTTCACCATCTCGATTTGTTCCTGCTAGGCCGTAATAATTGTATTTTGCAAGATGCATGAAAGGCACTAGTAAGTTTCCATGCCAACTAGATATAATTACACTTTTATTATTCTTTAATACAGAATTATAGTTTTCTTTTCCTCTAACATTCCACTTACTTGTATTATAGATAAGTCTAAGTGCCCACCTAACTAAAATTGCCTGAAAAGCAATTTTAGTTTTACTATATTTTTTTTTCAATTGGTTAATTTTCCATGTAATATAATATTTGCAACCCTATCAAAAACTCCTGGACTCCCTAAATTGTTTCTCAATTTTTTATATTTTTTTATAGTTGTCTGTCTTTTGTTAGATGTGATATCAAGATAGGGGAATATTTTATTAATTATATTTTCTGCGGTCATTCTATGCTGTATTAACTCAGGAATAATTTTCTTATTTGCAATCAGATTAACGATAGAAATATATTTTACTTTACCGAAAAATTTAAACAGAATCCAATTAACATATGACATCTTATAGCAAACGACTGTTGGCAAATTTGCTAGTGCACATTCTAAAGTAGCAGTTCCTGAGGAACTTATTGCAGCGGTTCCATATTTCATTGCTGAGCGCATGGAAACTTCAATTTTTATATGATCTGGGACTGGGTTTAGTTTTACATTATTATATTTCACAACCACAGTCTGCACGCTTGGCATTTTTTTATTCAACATAGACACTGTTTTTAAAAAAATAGGCCAGTGATAATCAATCTCCTGCTGCCTGCTTCCTGGTAGTAATACGATAATAGGACGGTCTTGTTTAAAATTATGTTTATTAAGAAATTTTGTTTTATCATCTAAATCATAGTTTCTTTCAACAAAAGGGTGTCCAGCATAAAAAGTATCTAATCCCCTAGAGTTAAACCATTCTGCTTCAAAAGGGAAAATAGAAATAGATTGGTCTATTGTATTTTTCATCGTTTTTATTCTGCTTTCTTTCCATGCCCAGAGCTGAGGCAGGATAAAGTAAGTGATCGGTATCCTAAGTGATTTAATTTTTTTTGCTAATCGAAGGTTAAACCCAGGGTAGTCAACTAATATAATTCTATCTGGTTTGATATTTTTTATAGATGATACGGTACTTTGAAGAATATTTAATAACTTGGGGAGATGCTTAATTACCTCAATGAAGCCCATTACGGACAGATCATTAATATGGTGAATAATCTCAACACCAGATTCGGACATTTTATCTCCACCATTTCCAAAAAATTTTGTTTTTGGAGATATAACTTTTAAGGCTGAAACCAGTTTTGCAGCATGGATGTCGCCAGATGGTTCACCTGCAACAATAAACACTTTATTCATTTTAAAGGTCATAGGCCAAGAAAATGAAGTATAGCCAACTGCCCCAAAAATAGAGCGAAAATGAAACTCACTATAGCGTTTTTATATATAACTATTATAGCAATAATAAAAATATTTTGTAGAGTTCTTTTTTCCGTTTTAAGGGTGCTAATTAAATTTTTTGGTTTTGTTTGATTTCCGCCTTTCCATGGTGAGAATCTGGGAAAAAGTTTAGGAACATTTTCAAAATATAATTTATATTGATCCATAAATTTTATTTTTAGGGTTTCTTCTTCTAAAGATATTATAAGGTAGTATTGAAAAATAAAAAATATTGCCACAAGGGGAAGAATATGCCACATCCAAATCCCTCCAGCAAAAAACACTGTACCAATGTATATGATAACATTCCCACAGTATAAAGGATTTCTTGTTAAAGAATATGGGCCCGATGTGCACAAATATGGGGCACCAACATTTCTCGTTCTTGTTGCCCCGCCAGCATATCGAACAGCACTAATTCGTATTAGTTCCCCTGCTGCTATTAAGGCTAATCCAATCATTATATATGGTTGTGATGGTTCAGAATAATAAATGATTAGTAATACAATTGGAATAGGTGTATAGCTGCGGTTTTTAAAAAAAAATTGTCGAAAGTCCATTACTTTAAATCTTCAAGAATCATATTGTTTATGTTTATAACAACCTCTAGCGCATTTCGTGCCTCTACACCATTAACGATCGGTTTTTCTTCCCCTTTAATTGATCTTATAAAATTTTTTATTTCTAGGCCTAACAAATCATGTTTTTCAACATCAGGTTTTTGATAGGCAATATGTTTGTCTGTATTATTTTGTGTGAATGGCTCTGTCTTTAGTACACCTGGGATCAGATTTGGATTATTGGTTATACTATATATCTCTGTTTGTTCTATAAGCAAGTCTATTGTTGTATATAGATTTTCTTGAAATAATTTTATTTTTCTCACCTTGTCTTTGGCAACTCTGCTTGATGTGATACTAGAAACTGTTCCATTATTAAACCGAATCCTTGCATGTGCAATATCAACTGAATCTGTAATGATAGAAACCCCACTAGCGTGAATACTTTTTACATCTGATTTTACTAGTGATAATAATATATCTATATCATGAATCATAAGATCTAAGACAACAGGGACATCGGTTCCTCTGACCGTATAAGGCGCTAGCCTTTGTATCTCAATAAATTTTGGATTTAGATCGTATTGTTCTAATACTCTTAGCGCAGGGTTTAGTCTTTCAATATGTCCAACTTGGATGATTTTATTTTTTGTTTCTGCTAGTGCGATTAAATCATCTGCCTGTTGAATTGTTTCTGAAATTGGTTTTTCAATAAAAACATGACAACTAAAGTCTTCTATCGCCATTTTTGCTACATTATAGTGTGACTCTGTCGGGGTAACCACGGAAATCCCATCACATATTTGCATCAGATCTGAAGGGTTATTATAGAATTTAGTATTATACTGTTTTGCTATTTTTTCCCCTCTGCTAGAATCAGTATCATAAACGCCAACTAAGTTTGTACTATCTCCAAAATGATAGTGTTTGGCATGATGCTGCCCTAGGTGTCCAACTCCAACTACGCCAATTTTTATTTTTTCAGATTTCATATATTGTCAAATTATCTGCATGCTTTAATGCATAAAATTGTTGATATAATTGTGAAATCCCCATAAAAATTATTTATTGAAAAAAACTTGCATTTAGCGTCTAAATAAATCAATTTTAGGAGTAATTCGTAGGTAAAATCGGAGTTTCGTTATGAATAGCGACATAAAATCCGGGGTAGGGTTTATTATACCGTTAGGGGCCGTAATTGGTTTTTTTACTGCTCTTTTCCTCGGTGAACATCTGTTAAGTATATGCATTGCTATTGCAGGCATATTGGTATGGTTTTTATATATGGTGATAATGGAATCATCACCGCCTTCAAACCTAGGCAACCTGATAATGTTTTTTGGTATACTGCTGTCGATTGGTGTATTTATGGGGTTTGGAGTAACACAGAATATGTGGGGAGGAATTGAGTTTGCCTCTGAAGGATCCCTTTTTGCATTGGTCGTGTTCTTCTTTTCTATTTTAACAGGGATGCTTTTCCGAAATCAGCCATTTGTCCAGCCAGCTGGGTCAAGGAATAATCTTTCCGATCAGGAAAAAGAGTGGATAGAAAATGCTCTAAAAGAGAAAAATATAAATTCAGATATTAATGATTCAAAAGTTATTGTTGTAAAACAGGAAAATAATAGTAAAGAGCAGGAATCCCCTGTAAAAGAACCTAATCCTGAAAATACACAATATAATAATCCTTATGTATATGCTTATCCTCCAGAATATTATTATGACGAGGAATATGATGAGGAATATGACGAAGAGTACGACGAGGAATAATCAAATTTTAATGATAGTATTTATCTAGACATTAAATTTAAAAAATATACAGTCCCCATCCTTCACCACATATTCTTTTCCCTCGGTCTTTGCTAAGCCTAGTTCATACAAAGCATTTTCAGAACCGTGCTCAATGAGGTCACTGTAGCTAAAAACCTCAGCCTTAATAAACCCTCTTTCAAAGTCACTATGTATAACGCCCGCAGATTGTTTTGCAGTGGCTCCAATTGGAACTGTCCAGGCCCTTACTTCTTTTGGCCCCCCTGTGAAAAAAGTGTGAAGACCTAGAAGATCAAAACTTGCTCGTACCATTTTATTTAGGCCCGATTCGTTTAGATTATATTCTTTCAAAAAAATTTCTTCCTCTTCTGGTGACAATGATGATATTTCTTGTTCGATAGAGGCACAAAATTTTATAAGGGTACTACCTTTTGATTTAGCATAATTATTTAACGAATTCACATGTTCATTTTCTACATTATTGACAATATCAGTTTCACTTACGTTTGCAACGTATAGTATTGGTTTATTGGTTAATAAATGTAATGATTTAATAGTTTTTATTTCTTCAGGGCTTTCTATGCCAATAGTATTTGCCCAAAATCCATCTCCACAGTGTTCAATTAACTTTTCAATTATTTCTATATCATGTAATAATTTTTTATCGCCGCTTTTAGCTTGGCGCTTAGTTTTTTCATACTTTCTTTCTAGCGTTTCAAGATCAGTTAATAACAACTCAGTCTCTATTATTTCCACATCTCTTAAAGGATTAATATCCCCATTAACATGAACAACATTGGGGTCTTCAAAGCATCTAATAATATGAATAATTGCAGAAGTCTGTCTTATTTGTCCTAAAAACTGATTTCCTAACCCCTCACCTTTGTTAGCTCCTTCTACTAAGCCAGCTATATCAATAAATTCAACAGTAGCAGGGGTCAGTTTTTTGGGGTTAAATATATCCTTTAGTTTTTCTAGTCGATTGTCAGGAAGGTGTACAATCCCAACATGTGGGTCTATAGTACAAAAAGGGAAATTTTCTGCTGGCACACTTGACCTTGTTAATGCATTAAAAAGAGTGGACTTCCCAACATTTGGGAGCCCAACGATACCACACTGTAAAGACATTTAAAAAGAATCTAAGGACGGATCTTTTCCAAAGTCGTATACCAAGTTATCAAATATGCCAACCTGAAGATTTTTAGCTGTATATATTTTTTTGTCATCAGCATACATTTCGCCATCGGCCCATATCATAGATTTAGACTTTGTAACTAATTTTTTTATATCGATTTTGTAAACAACCTTGTCATGATAGGGTCTTACTTGCCCTCGAAATTTTAAATCACCAACACCTAGTGCTCGACCTTTTCCTTTTGCGCCGCTCCAAGTAAGAAAAAAACCTACTAATTGCCACATGCCATCAAGCCCCAAACACCCTGGCATAACGGGATCGCCTTTAAAGTGACAATGAAAAAACCATAACTCATCGGTAATATCTAGTTCGGCAATAATTGAGCCTTTATCATAAGCTCCGCCATTATTTTTTATATTTAATACTCTATCAATCATCAGCATCGGCTCTAGAGGAAGTTTTGCATTTTCTTGACCGAACATATCTCCTTTTGCCATCGATAATAATTCTTCTTTATTGTAGGTATTTTTTAGTTCCATATAGTCCTATCCTCATTATTAGGTTAGTTTTTGATCAAATAAATTATTACGAATTAGTGAATTAAACATTTGAATCTATTTAGTTTTTATAATTCAGGTAAATTAGATGGGAAATAATGGAGGGAATATGTGTAATTGGGCTTTAATTCTTGGTGCCTCTACCGGGCACGGTGGAGCCACAGCCATAAGTTTAGCAGAAAAAGGCTATGGAATTATAGGGTTTCATTTTGATCGAGGAGAAACCAAAAAAGAAGCAGAAAAAACAATTTCTAAGGTAAGAGAATTAAACGGTGGCAGGTGCCATTATTGGAACACGAATGCGACATCGGAAGAAACGATGGAAAAGTATATTCCACAAATAAAAGAAATTATTGGTGATGACCATCTAAAACTATTATTACACTCAATAGCATTTGGGACCACGACTAATTTTTTTGGTGACAAACCAGTTACACAGCGTCAGATGGATATGACAGTACATGTAATGGGGAATTCAATATTATACTGGTCTCAAAAATTATTAGATGAAAAATTAATTGGTAGAGGGTCAAGAATATTAGGCCTTACCAGCGAAGGTAATTATCTTGCAATGGAGGGTTATGGGCCAGTGAGTGTAGCGAAGGTTGCTATGGAGGCTATAATTAGGCAAATAGGTTGGGAGCTAGGAGAGCTAGGAATAACTGCTAATGCTATACAAGCGGGGATTACACCTACGCGAGCTCTTACCAAAATAACCGACCGATGGGAAACTTGGGTTGAAAGCACAAAAAAAAGAAATCCTATGAGAAGAACGACAACACCACAAGATGTTGCTAATACCGTCAAAATGTTACTAGAGCCCGAAGCAGATTTTATTAATTGTTCTATAATATATTGTGATGGCGGGGAGCATCGATCTGGTTCATTTTGATAATACCCAATGTAAATAATTAGGCATTAGGTCAATTTTTTTTATGTAGATCCAATTTTTCTTTTATTAATTCTACTAGCTCATGTGTGTCAGGAGAGGGAGATAAATCAAAACTATTTTTTGCCTCTATTAAAGCATATTCCCACCAGCCTTTTTTTGTATATGATAGTGCTAGCTTAAAATGTGCGGTGCCAAGAATCTTAAATTGTCCTCTATCTAACTTACTATGGTCCGGTGGAAGCAATCTACTCACCTCACGAAACTCTGTAATTGCTTCATCGACAAGACCTTTTTGTAAGTACCAGTTCCCCAGCTCCAAGTGACTCTCTGGGTCTTTTTCGCAGGCAATGCAAAACAATGCAACTAGCATCATTATTAATTGTTTTGTATGATGTTTATATAATTTCATAATTATATATGTATGAATATTGATGTTGATCCGCTCTAAAATCAAGAAGAAAATCTATCAATGGAAGAAATTATTTGATTAGAATTGTCCTTTGGATCTTTCACAAAAAATTGAAGGAGAATAATTGCTAATAATAAACAAGCCCCTAGTATGTAAAACGATAAAATATATTCACCTCTATTAACTAAAATTCCCGTACCTATTATAAAAACCAAAGCAAATGGGGCCAGAAAAGAATCTATAAGTGCCATGTAGGTTTTTTTATCTCGTTCACCTGCAAAATCATATATTAGATTCATTGCTGATGGCATAAAAGAACCCTGTCCTGCTCCTATAGATATAAAAACACCATACACCCAAAACATACTGGCTGCATTTATTGCTAATACTACGGCCAAAAGATGAAACAAGTACGCGAATACCATACTAATCTTATGTCCATACTTATCTCCAATATTGCCAAACATATAACTGGCTACCCCCATTGAGGTTACGTTTAATATGGTAAATAAACCGACCTCACTAATATCAAAATTGAATTTATTTTGGCAATAAATAGCATATAGCCCCATTGCTGGTAGTGTTGCACAATAAAAAATCCTTGAAAAAAGATATTTATGAAAATTAGGGTGGCTATTAATTATTAATCTTGTTTCTAGTTTAAACTGCGAGTATGATTTTTTATAATGCTCACGTTTTTTTTCTTTGTAAAAAGAAAACATGATTGTTCCAATTATAAGACTAGTAAATAATATAAAGAATCCATAACCAAAATTATAAGGAAAGGGAATATCTGTTTTTAATAAGTTTTTGAGGATAATTCCTCCAGTAAATCCTCCTACACTATTAAAAGCAAACCCTATACCAAAAAATTTTCCTCTTAATGATTTATTAGTGGTTTTCTCTAAAAAATCTGCCCAAATAGGAACAATAATTCCTATTGATAATCCATAAAGGATAAAATAAAAAAAATAGATTTTCCATGCAAATGAACTGAGCCCCAGGCTTGAAAAAGTAAATGTATAGCCCATAACAAATGTTACAATAACTATCGAACAGTGAACGC
>CAJWMI010000042.1 GCA_913043185.1 uncultured Fidelibacterota bacterium
TATGCTTGTTTCCATTGATTTTAATTGGAGCGATTATCGGTGTCTGGATCGTAAAAAAGATACCAGAGCGACCCTATAAGATTTTTGTTATCGTTTCAGCTATACTTTCTACCTTTAACCTCTTTATTTAATATAAATACGGATCTATCATAATTTTTATTTCTAGGTTTATTATTTGTAATTTTTCTATTAGAAAATTATTTATATGGATATAGAATTATTACTTTGGCTACCAATAATATTATTAGCGCTTGCTAGTATTATTAAAATGCTGACTGCCAGCAATAGTAGTAATCGAAAACCTTGGATTAGGATAGAGGAGATAAAAGAAAATGAATAGACACCTTAGCATGAGAACTGCCAACCCAGCCCTTCAGTCAGATACGTTTAGAAAATCTATGGCTGGGGCTTCAGCCTCAACAGGGGTTATGACCATTAACGGCGTGGTAAACAAGACGGGCTTAGCTCTTTTACTTTTAATCATTAGCGCATCTGTCACATGGTCTGATCCAACACTCTCAGGCCTAGCTATACTTGGATTTGTCTTTGGTCTTGTTGCAGCCATTGTTACAATTTTTAAGCCAACAATCGCTCATATAACTGTTCCTGTCTATGCCATATCACAGGGGCTAGTGCTAGGTGCTATATCTAGAGTTTTCGAGATGCAGTATCCAGGAATTGCTGTGCAGGCTATTTTCCTTACGTTTGGTACACTTGGTTCTCTATTGCTTGCTTATATGTCCGGATTAATTAAGGCCACAGAAAATTTTAAGCTTGGCGTTTTTGCCGCGACCGGCGCGATTGGTGTAGTATACTTAATAAACTTTGTGATGAGTTTTTTTGGATCAGGAATTGGCGTGATACACAGTAGCAGCCCAATGGGAATACTATTTAGCATCGGAGTAGTTGTGATTGCAGCACTGAACCTTGTTTTGGACTTTGACTTTATAGAGGAAGGATCTGAGCTTGGAGCACCAAAATATATGGAATGGTATGCAACCTTTGGCCTTCTTGTAACGTTAATATGGTTGTATATAGAAATTCTAAGGCTTTTATCAAAATTATATGATAGAAGGTGAGGTAGTATCACTAAAAAATGCTGTTTATCGGGTATATCTATTTATCCATGTAACAATATTATTTGGGCAGGTTGATTATACGACTCAGGTCCAGCCCATATTTTATAATCATTGTTTAGACTGCCATGTTGCTGTAAATGGCTCTGGCGCTCTAGAACTTGACAGCTATGAATATCTCATGCAGGGCGATAGTAATAATGGACCTGTTGTTTTCCCTTTCAATCCGGATAGCAGCCTGCTGTACCGAGTATTGCTGCCTATGCCTGTAATTGTTCCCAATGAACCTATTTGCTGTCAGATGCCAAAGAATGCTGAGCCATTATCACTTGAACAGCAGACAATTATATATAACTGGATAAATGAAGGTGCAATTGGGACCACTGTTTCAGTAAAAGAAGAACCTATAAAAAAACCTTCTTTATTACGTGTTTATCCAAATCCATTTAATAATAGAATTGAAATATCTTATAAAGTAATGGAACCAGGACCAGTTAATGTTTCTATTTTTGATATACTAGGTAAGCAGGTTAAAACTATTGCTAGAGTAGACAATAATATTGGGTGGAACTCTGGTTTTTGGGATGGCAAAGATAATGCTGGTCGCGCAGTGTCTGGAGGAATTTATTTAATCAGGCTACAGAGCCTAGAGAGATTAGAGATAATAGAAAAAATATTGTATATAAAATAGATTCCACTAACAGGAAGATAATTTTTCTAGTGATATCTATAAATAGGAAGGTTTTAATATTTTGCATGGAAAGGCTCAATTTTATACTAATTTTAGAAGTGGAGAGGTAACCTGAATTATAGATCCACATACGAAGATCTTAGTCATTGCTTTCTATAGTGTATAATAGTCTCTTGAAAAATACGATGTGTTTCTTTCGTGACTTTCCACAAAAAATAATGAGTTTAGATCTTAAATAATAATAGGAGATAAAAATGAAATACTATTTAACAATAATATTGACTATATCATCATTGCTTATTGCGCAAGATAGCCCGCAGGTACCCGGATGGGGAGTTTATTTTGGCGGCGCACTTAATGGTGCTTCGATAGATCCACTTAATGACGGTTTTGAGATAGAGAGAACACTAAATCTTCCATTCGTTGGAATAAGCAAAGGGATAACTTTTGGCAATTTCCCAATTCCTGTATTGGTTGGAGCGGGTCTAGGTAAAAGAGGATACTCAAAAAAAGCATCTTCTATAGATTATGAAACCAAATGGACGACAGACTGGCTAGATCTTTGGGTGAACATACCATATCCAGCCGGTCCAGTATTTTTGCAAGCAGGATTCTTATATGGTTTTGATCTAGGATCGGGTAAAACAGAGACCACACTAAATGGTGACAAAACAGAGGAGGAGATAGATGGAGATTTTGGCGAAAATACAGATTTAGCTCTTCTGTTAAGTGCTGCTTATCCGCTTAATGAAAAGATTGGGCTTAATGTGGGCTATGCTATAGGGCTTGAAGATCACGGGTCCGATGGAACTTCAATAAAGTTCGATGGTCTTTTTGTCCTTCTGGGTTATAATTTCTAGGCGATTTTATATTTAACTGAAAAAGCCCCATTGACGGGGCTTTTTTAATTGAAAAAAATATTATTTATGATCATGATAAATAAAAATATTAGGCTCTTTAGCATAATAATTATGAGTATCTTTTATGTTTCTGTTGGGGTAAATCATTTCACTATCCCAGAATGGTTTTTGCAGATTGTCCCTCCCCGCTTGCCTTATAAGCTGGAGCTGGTATATATTAGTGGGTTCTTAGAGATTATTCTTGGTGTTATGCTACTGATTCCTGCTACTAGATTTTATGCTGCCTGGGGGCTTATTCTGTTGCTTATTGCTGTTTATCCTGCAAATATTTATTTAGCACAGACCAATGGTGCTGCGATGAACACAACACCGCTTGTTGCATGGGGAAGGCTACCGTTTCAGTTTGTATTTATTGCTCTTGCTTATTGGCACACTAAATAATTTTATCTTATATCATGCTTACCAAAGAACAAGAAAAACTATTAGATGATATACATTCAAAAGTCATTGAATATCTTCATAGTACAACGATAAAGGCAAATAAAACAGATAGTGAGATTAAATCAGATATGGATATTTCGATTGGAGAAAGCTCAGACTTTAGACAAATAAAAATTCTTGTTGATAAGTACTTAGAGCATGCAGTGAAAACAAACAGTCCTCGATTTTATAATCAGCTATTTTCTGGTTTTTCAGTCACCGGATATATTGGTGAACTTATATCCACAATAACAAACAACTCCATGTATACGTTTGAGATGAGCCCAGTGGCCACACTTATGGAGATGGAACTATTAAAAAAGATGAGTGGACTTGTTGGGTATAGAAATGGTGGAGGAACATTTGTACCTGGTGGTAGCAGTGGAAATTTTCTTGCGATGCTCGCTGCTCGCCAACATTGTATGCCTGAAACGATGAGCACTGGACTATTTGGAGTTAGTCCAATGACTGTTTTTGTTTCTAAAGATTGCCACTATTCAATGGTTAAATCTGCAAACCAACTTGGAATAGGTACGAGTAATATCATCAAAGTGGATGTTGATAGTTTAGGTAGGATGGATCCTGAAGCTTTAGACCAGGCTATCCAAACTTCATTGCATAAAGGTTCAAAACCATTTTTTGTAGGTGCAACAGCTGGCACTACTGTGAGAGGGTGCTTTGACCCTATTGAAGAAATATCAAAAGTTTGCAAAAAATATAATATCTGGTTTCACATTGACGCGAGCTGGGGAGGCTCTGCACTATTATCTAATCAGCACAAACATCTTCTTGCAGGAAGTAAAAACTCCGACTCTTTTACATGGTGCCCGCATAAGGCAATGGCACAGCCTTTAATGTGTACGGCAATACTTTTTAAAAACCCTGAAATACTAGTTAAGATTAATGATGTTGAGGGCACGGAGTATCTTTTTCACAATGAGGATAATAAAGAGCCTGATCTTGGAAAACAGTCATTGCAGTGTGGCCGAAGGGTTGACGTTTTGAAACTCTGGTTAACCTGGAAATATTATGGTGACAGTGGATATGAAAAAAATATTGATCATCTTTTTGATATGGCCAGATATGCAGAAAAACAGGTTAATCTATCAGAGATTTTAAAGCAGGTCTCTGATGTCCCATATTTAAATATTTGTTTCCAGATACAACCGGCTAGTATCAGTAATAGTCAAGTTGATAGGTTTACGATTGCTGTCCGTGATGAGCTATTTAAGAATGCGGATGCTATGGTAAACTATGCTGAAATAGAAGGACGGACCTGCATTCGGCTGGTGACGGCGAATTATGATCTAAAAAAAGAACACATAGACCAATTGTTTTCTGATATAGAATCTACCGCTGATACGCTTGTCCCTGATTTTATTTAATGTCTTTTCAAAATAAAACGGTATACTTTTTATTTATAAATGGGCCGCACCATGTATATCACCTTATTGAGCCAGCACTTAGTTTTGCTTCTAGAAATAATGATTTTGAATCAGTATTTGTTTCTGGTAATCCGATCAATACCAGTATAATAAAAACTAGTCATAGTTTAGCCAAATCCGCTGATTTTACGTTGATCGATATACCGATGCCACTAAGGTATCGGTTAATAGATTCATATAAGGGAAAACTATATCCGCCTGTCCACACAAGGTTTAATAAAATTTCTTCGAATCTTAAAGATGCTTCCGCTATTGTATCTACTAGCCACGAACTCCCTAAATACACTAAAGACAATAAAATAAAAACCCCAAAACTATTTTATCTTTATCATGGAACAGGTACAAGAGAATATGGTTTTGGATCTGATCTTGATTATTTTGATTATATCTTTGCTCCAGGACCATATCACAGAGATCGATTGATACAGGAAAAAATCTGTGATGAGAAAAAAATAAAATTGATTGGGCAACCTAAGTTTGACTGGATTGAAAAACATCAAAAGTCTAAAGAAAGATTATTTAATAATAATAATCCTATATTTTATTATAATCCTCATTGGGATATGAACCTTTCCTCCTACTTGACTTGGAGAAATATTATTTTAGATTTTTTCAGAAAACACTCTGACTATAATCTAGTTTTTGCACCTCACCCACTTGTTAAGCACCTAGCTAAAATAAATAAATATACTCTTGAGACTAAAAACGATAGTGCGGATAATATTATCATTGACTTGGATAGTAGTAAACTCAATGATGGTACATATAATAAGAATGCGGATGTATATATAGGTGATGTAAGCAGCATGGTGACTGAGTGGATAAATTTCAGTCCCCGCTCATGTATTTTTATCAATTCCCATAAAATAAGATGGGATGAAAAAGAAAGCTATTCGATGTGGAAATATGGGACAGTGATTGACAACCCGGATAGCCTAGATAAAGTCATAGACGAAAGTCTAAAGAAAAATGATCATTATCAAAAGCAAGTCAATCACCAGAATAAATTCATCCATAAATCAGAGAAATCTGCTTCAGATATATGTGCAGATTATATTTATGAGAAATTAGAATTCGGTAACGAGTGAAAAAATCAAAAATATATTTTATAGGACGAAAACAAGGCTTCGGGAAACGCAGATGGAGGCTTAGTCATCTAGAGAATAGGCGTCAGGACGAGGTAAGTGGATTAAAAGAGGCAAATGACTCTATCACACAAACAAGATTTATATCCTCTGCGGATTCGATATGGGTACGGGTACGTCCAGAGTTCACAACCGATAAAGAGATTGAACGTATTAATAAAAGAATTACACCGTATCGACAAGAAAAAACTATCATTAATGACGTAAACTCTTTCTACAACTATGATTCTAAAGATCGCACGTTTGAAATATGGCATAAGGAGAACATACCTTGTCCGGATTATTTGTCTATTTCACCGCAGGACGCTGAAAAGGATATTGAATCCACCGTCAGTAAAATAAAAAAATTTATCGATAAACATGAAAAAGTATTTCTTCGTACAAATAATGAAACAGCAGCAAACGGCATGTTTCTTCTAGATGGTGAATCGTCTAAAGAACTCATCATTGAGAAGATTAAAGAACTAGTCCAAAGGTGTAAGTCTTTTCTAAAAAAAAGAAAAGATACTCGTATAGTATTAGTTCAGTTCATTATGCCCGAAGAAAAAAAAGGTTACATGGATCTTTATCGAGTACATGTACTTCTAGGAAAAATATTAAGCTATTATGTGGTAACAGCAAAACTAGATATTTTCCATAATTGTGATATGGGTGCAAATAACTTGAATAGATTTATAGATTTAAATAAATCAATCTCAAAAATAGTAGATAAACACAAGAAAACTATTTTAGCAGCATCAAAAGTTTTGGGATGTAATCTTGGTGCGGTTGAGTTCTTTATCAGGGATGGAAACCCAGTATTTTTAGAGTTCAATCCAATGTGGGGAGGACAAGCGAGTAAAATCGGATTTGGTAATGCTGAACTTCGATCTTATTTATTAATGAACCAAGAAGACCTGGCTAAACAAATACCAAATATTTATTCGTTCCTTGATTATAAGAATTATTACAGAACGCTTTTCGAGAGTATTCACACTTATTGCAAAAGCAAATAAACCTAGTGCTCGGTAAATCTTATATAGTCAATACCTGAAACGTGACAATTATAGCATGATGATACTGACCCTGCTTTATTAACATCGCCATTAGTATCAAAGGAAGCCCAAAACCAATCTCCATGATCTGGATCAAAGCCCTCAATTTTTTTCATGACTGTTACAGTGTTTATACTTGAACCATCACTGGAAGCATAGCCCTCTTTTACACAGATTGAACCGTAAGGCAGTTCTGAGCTTATACTATCTTCAAACGAAGGTAAGGCCTGCGTATTTAACCAGATCTGTACAAAGTTTCCATGTGTTCCATCAAGCGATGCTTTGATTCCTGCCCAATCAACTGATTGACCCCAGTCTGAGTAGCCCTGTATTTCTTGCCAGATATCTTCAGCGGTTATCTCATCTTGGCTTTTTCCTTCATCTTTTTCACAGCCAATAAATATAGATAATACAATTACTAGGTATAGTTTTTTCATGTGTAAATCTCCAAAGATTTAGATTAATTCCACTGAAATGTAATAAGACTTCAGAGTGCAATATAGAGTAAATTATTTTTTTTTCTTTACAGGAACAGGGTCTTCGCCATGGGTACCCCACCAAGGGTTACATCGGATTATTCTCTTTGATGCAAGCCAGGTTCCTTTAAACACTCCCCACTCATCAATTGCCTGAATCGCATAGTTAGAGCAGGTAGGGATATGCGCGCAATTTTGGCCTAAGAAAGGCGACAAGGTTATCTGATATATACGAATTGGGATGATAAATAGTTTTGAAAATACTTTACTAAGCATTAGTTAAAATTCTTGTAATTTTACATAGATTAATGATCTAAATGTAACTCGCATGGTTCAATTGTTTCATTTCAATAATTATTTAAGCACTATTATGTCTTTTGCTATAATCTGATATGGCTCGGCTGAGATTATATAACTCTCTTACTAATAAGAAAGAGGATTTTTCACCAATTGATCCAGACCATGTGCGTGTATATACCTGCGGACCAACGGTTTATAACTACGCACATATTGGTAACGCTCGTCCGCCACTTGTTTCTGATATTCTTATAAGGCTGCTTAGATATCTGTACCCTAGAGTAACATATGTCTCAAACATTACAGACATTGATGATAAAATAATAAACGCGGCAAAAGAGCAAGATATTCCTATTAGTGAGCTAACAAAAAAGTATGAAAATATATATAATGATAATCTTAAAGAACTTGGCATATACCCACCAGATGTGCAGCCTAAGGCAACAGAACATATCGAAGAGATGATAAAACAAATTGAGGCTCTTATAAATAATGGACATGCATATGAGGCAGAGTCACATGTGCTCTATAGCGTAAATACTTTTCCTAGGTATGGGACGCTGTCTGGAAGGGACAAAGAGGAGCAGATCGCCGGAAGTAGGGTAGAGGTTGCTCCTTACAAAAAAGATCCAACAGACTTTGTGCTTTGGAAACCGAGCAATAAGGATCAACCTGGTTGGGACTCTCCCTGGGGATTTGGTCGTCCTGGGTGGCACCTTGAGTGTTCCGCTATGTCCGAAAAAACACTTGGTGTCCCTTTTGATATTCACTCCGGTGGACAAGATCTTATTTTTCCACATCATGAGAATGAGCTTGCACAATGCTGTGGGGTGCATAATAAAACAGATGACGTTACTTCTTATGCGAGATACTGGATACATAATGGTATGCTCAAGTTTGATGGGGATAAGATGTCTAAGTCTCTTGGCAATATACGATTTATAAATGATTTGATTAATGAGCATAAGGGGGAGACCTTAAGGCTGGTTCTACTATCAACCCAATATCGTCAACCGCTTAACTGGTCTCCCAAAACGATTCAACAGGCTCAAAAAACCCTGGACAGATTATACCGCATCTTAAAAAAGGTTGATGGTTCTTTAGACTTGCAAGAGGCTGAGCCAACCAAAAAAATAATTGACGCATTGTGCGATGACTTAAACACACCTGAAGCCTTGGGCCAGTTAAACATTCTAATTAACAGCCTCCAGGATGCGGATGAAGCCCAGAGAAAAGAAATCATGCCGAAAATATATTCCAGCGCAAGAATGCTTGGTATACTTCAGCATGACCCAGACAGTTGGCTAGGTTATACTAAAGTTGATAATGGTAAAGATACAGAAAAAATAGAGCAGATGATCGAAGAAAGAAATAACTGTAGAAATAATAAAAACTTTGAACAGGCGGATAAGATCAGAGACGAGTTAAAGTCAATGGGAATAGATATTGAAGATACGCCTGATGGAACTATCTGGCGTAATGAGGAATAGGTTGCAATGTAAATGATAGCTTGGATCAAGCGATTTAACCAGGTGGCCAGTTCATTTGTCTCCCCCCTAATACGTGCAGGTGAATGTGATAAACCGTTTGTGCACCGTGGTCATTACAATTAAATACAGTACGGTATCCATCATCTGAAATACCTTCTTTTTTTGCCAGGTCTTTTGCAACGATAAATAATTCTCCTATTAGATCTTTATCTGTATCATCTATATCGTTTAATGTTCTGATTTCTTTTTTAGGTATCACAAGAAAATGAATAGGGGCCTGAGGATTAATATCTCGAAATGCTAAAACATTTTGATTCTCAAATAATATATCTGCGGGTATTTCTTTGTTAATTATTTTTGTAAATATTGTGCTCATAGTTTTTATCCTCAAGAGGTTTTCTTTTTTTGTATTCTAGACGGAAGTCTATAACTCAATTTGAAAACAAAAAAGATTATTTAATAAATGAAGTTGACTTAAGAGTCTATTAAATGACTCTATAAGCAAGAGTTTATGAATATTTTAGTGGTTTTATCTTTAGTGAAGAGTATTCTACTTGTAATAAATAGTATGTGCCAAATAAGACAGTAGTAAATAAAACATCGCTTATGATAGTATTATGTATAAATGGGACTCCGGCTGCATAACAAGTAATAAGTCCACCAAAATTTTTTGGGTACATTGTACCACCTGCCCAGACTCCAAAGTTCGAAACTAAAAAGAAAATTCCGCTAGAGCTTATCATACCACCAAACATTTTTGTTAGAGATATACCTCTATTAAAAATAAATAGACCAGCAAAAATTATTAGTATGTATGATATATACTGCCAATAAAATCCACTATAAAACCAAACAAAGTTTGAGCTGGAAATACTGTAAACATAATTATTGATCACTAGATCACTGATCCAAATTCCAATAAGGGGAATAAAAAAGGCTTGCCATTTTTTTGCAAAATGTGCTGCTCCAAAGAGACCTATTGCAGCCATTGGAGAAAAATTTGGTGGATGGGGCATAATTCTGGTAAAAGCAGCCAGTAAAATAATTATAGAAAGGACGCCGGTTTGTAGATTTAGTTTTTTCACAATTATCTGTTAAAAATTGAAACAGATTTTATGTCTTCATGACCATATGAGTCTATACAAAATAACTAATTTTATGAAAATATTATAATTACCGGATTGTTATATAATATTTCTTCATATCAGTATGATTATAATTAACTTTTATTTTCACATTTATAGAATATTCCATATCTTATTGAATAATGATTGAATTATCGGACGTCACAAAAGTATTTAGCCTCACAAAAGACCAGAGAAAAATTGTTGGCAGCTCTGAACTTCGACCAAAATTATTTACAGCTGTTGATTCTGTAACTTTTAAATGTGACTCTGGTAAAGTATTTGCCTTGATCGGGCCGAATGGATCAGGGAAGACGACAACGCTTAGAATGATTTCTACAATGATGTCGCCAACCTCTGGCATAATTAATATAAATGGAAATAATACATCCGAAGATGGGCGCTTAGCTAGAAAATCGATAGGTTTTATGACAAATCAGACAGCTCTCTATGATCGTCTAAGCCCTTATGAAATGGTAAAATATTTTGCAGATCTAAATAGTATGGACAAGGATGCTTTTGATCAAAGATGTAAAGATATCTTTGACCGTCTAGATATGAACTCATTTGCGAATAAAAGAATTGGAACACTTAGCTCTGGCATGAAACAGAAAACATCTATCGCACGGACCATCATTCATGATCCTGATATTATTGTTTTTGATGAGCCTACAACGGGCCTTGATGTAATGACATCAAGGGCAATAATCGAACTAATAAGAAATTCAAAAGAGGAAAAGAAAACAATTATTTTTTCATCGCACCGAATGGAAGAGGTAAAAACATTAGCAGATGACATTGGAGTTATATACAATGGTAAAATGATTTTTTCTGGTTCTAAATCTGATTTTGATGCAGAAATGGAATCTACTAGTTATGATGATACGCTAATTAATCTAATTGAGAACGCATGAACATAATTTTTTCTATTTTTAAAAAGGAACTCACTGATGTCTTAAGAGATAGAAGAACACTCTTTTTTATGATTGTTATTCCAGTAATTGTCATGCCTCTAATATTAATTGGATCAATAAAGTTTCAGGAATACCAAAGCAAGAAGTCTGATGAAAAAGTATTGAATATTGGTCTAATCAATAAAACTAGTGATTCACAAATAAGAGACTATCTGTTGGACCAAAAAGGTGTATATCTGGTGGAAGATATTGATCTAGACAGTCTGGAGCTAGGAATAAAAAATGATTCCCTCCAAGGCGGGCTTTACATACACAAAAATTTCATTAATGACATATCTGCGAATGGAATGGGAGAGGTTGAGGTCTATTATAAATCCTCAGACCTAATGAGCAAAGCGAAGAATAGAATATATAATGCATTAGATATTTATAAGAATGAGGTCGTCTCTGAAAGGTTATCAGAGTTCAATGTTGATAAAGGTTTACTAGAGCCACTAGATATAATTAACAAAGATATGTCAACAAAAAAAGAGACGATAGGCAAAGCAGTTGGTGGGCTTATACCATATATGCTCGTCATTTTTATATTTCTAGGTGCGATGTATCCTGCTATTGACCTAGGCGCGGGTGAAAAGGAAAGAGGGTCGCTCGAGACATTACTCTCTTCTCCAGCAACAAAGTTTGAGATTACGGTTGGTAAGCTAATGGTAGTGTCTCTTGCTGGTATGGTCTCTGGTTTGATATCTGTTGTCGGAATTTCTGCGCCAATTTATTTATTAGGTAATATTCCAGATCAAATAAAATCAACAGTCCTTGAAATCATCAGTCCGTTTATAATTGTTTCCGTTATTATACTAATGATACCGATAGCTATATTTTTTGCTTCAATGCTTCTTTCAATTTCTTTTTATGCAAGATCATTCAAGGAAGCACAGAGCCTTATGGGGCCGCTCAATATAGTCATTATTGTCCCATTGATGTTAACACTAGGCCCTGGTATTGAGATAGACCATATAACAGCGTTGATACCACTGATTAATGTTGGTCTTTTAACCAAAGAAATTTTAGCAGGTTCTGCCCAGCCTATTTATTTTATTGAAACCTTATCTTCGCTTTTATTTTTTGCTGCTATCGGAATTAGATTCTCTGTATACTGGTTTAACAAAGAAAATACGATTTTTAGGGTCTAGCATTATTACCATATTATTAAAGGAGTCTAGATATGATAAATAAACACTTATTTATTTTATTAGTCAATTTATTCGCACTTGCCTATCCACAAACAATAAATATTGAAGGTAAAAAATTAAACATTGGTATGAACAAAAGTATTGCCTTAGATATTATGCATGAATTTTTTGACCAAAAAGATCATGATTCTAGCGCTGATGACTTTTGGCTTCAAAGCGATGATAAAATTATCGGGACGATAGGTTTTAAAGATGATAAACTGAATTATGTAACAACAGACTGGGATAAGGATATAGATTATTTGGACTCAATTGAACTTTTTAACACTCTGTTCAGTGTATTGAAAAATACTTTTGGACCAAATTATGGTGGAGATATTATTCTTGAATTAAAAGAGGTTCAAGATACTAACCTTGAAAAACTTGTGATAAATATGTATTCGAAAGATGGCCGCAGTGTCCGCATTAACCGTAACAACATTAACCTAGATATTCGTCAGGCAGCACAAAAACTTTAGTATAATTACCTTAGAATAAGCTGGCTAAAGATTTTGACTCCAAAATTTTAGCATTTTATTATAAAGATGTATTCTCGCAGGATCATCTGATATACCATGCTTTCGCATTGGGTAGAACATCATATCAAATTGTATATTTGCTTTTACAAGCTCATCAATAAAGTGCCATGAGTTCTGGGGGTGAACATTATCATCATATGTGCCATGTACGAGAAGGAGAGATCCATGAAGATTTTTAGCAGTTTTTACAAATGACGTTTTATCATAACCATCAGGATTATCTATCGGTCTTTTCATTGCAAACTCAGTCCATTTGGTATCATAATAGTGCCAGTCGGTTACTGGAGCTACCGACACCCCCGCTTTAAACTCTTTTGTGTTTGTCATTAGGTTTAGGGTGAAACTTCCACCACCGCTCCAACCCCAAATTCCTACCCTGTTTGGATCAACATAGGATTGTGACTTCAACCAATTAATACCATCAACAATGTCTTCTCTTTCGATAGGTCCCGACATCATGTTTAAAACACGATTTTCTAATTTTTTGCTCTTCGCTGTACTGGCACGGTGGTCAAATTTTACTATTAGATAACCCATATCAAGGAGCATATTATCGTAGAATAATGAATGACCCTGCCACTGGTTATACACTGTCGGGGCAGAAGGGCCACCATAAACATGGAAAATGATGGGGTATTTTTTAGTTCTTATAAAGTTCTTTGGTTTTAAAATCTGAGCGGGCATCATGAATTCATCTTTTGTTGGAATAGTAAAAAGTTCTGGAGTTTGAAGGTTATAGTCTTTAATAATTTCTGGTCTGTGATCAATTAGACTATAAATTTTCTCCCCGTTATCATTATACAATGTTAAGGTTGGTGGAGACTCAGTATCAGAGTGGATATCAAGGTAATAATTTCCATCTTTGCTGAAGTTAATCTTATGTACACCTTTCTGATTAGAAATTTTTTCCATCCTTTTACCATCGATACTAGATCTGTATAGATGACGTTCGATCGAGGATTCTTTTAGTGATGTGAAATAGATCACTTCTTTTTCCTTATTGATATTTACAACAGACTGCCTTAGCCAAAAAGGACCGCCTGATGATCGAAGTGCCCAATTACCATCTGTGATTTGGTTAATCAGTTTACCATTATATGAAAACTGATAGAGGTGAGCATAGCCATTTCTTTCTGACTGCCAGATGAAGCTATTATCTAGAAAATATAGGTCATCGTTGATATTTACCCAGCCGCTATCTGTCTCGGTGATTATTTTTTCTATGTTTTTCCCTGTAGCACGATCTACAAAAAATAAATCAAGTTTATTCTGAGATCGATTCATGGTCTGAACACTGAGACGTTTATTATCGGGCAGCCATTTTACTCTGCATAGATACTCAAAGGAGTCCAGGGGTATCCATTTTACTTTAGGGTTATTTATTTCCATAATCCCTAGTTTTACAATTGGATTTTCTGTTCCTGCTTTTGGATATCTTTGTGTGATTAATTTTGGTTCTTCAGGCTTCCAGTGCACATAATGCATCTTTGTCACTGAGGACTCATCTGTTTGTAAAAAGGCCAACGCTTTTGAGTCATCAGACCACCAGTAACCGATATCTTGTCTTCCAAAAATCTCTTCCCAATAAACCCAGGATACGGTACCATTAAGTGTTGTCTCTGATCCATTATAGGTTAGCCGCTTTTCTTGCTTCTTTTTTATGTTATATGTGAAAAGATCATTCTCTCTAATAAAAGCAATGTTTTTTCCATCTGGTGAGAATCTTGCTGATTTTTCTTTAACAGGAGTTTCAGTGACCCGCAGGAAATTCGCAGTATTGATATCTAAAATAAAAATATCACCCTCATATATATATAGACCATATTTACCATTTGAGCTAAACGATTTTGGCCAATCAACATACATGGTTGTATCATCTCTGTTAATAAAAGACATCAAATTATTCATTACTTTATTAGGCTCAAAAAGGGGGATTATTTCACTAGGAGAATTTGGATCGAACTTTAGAATTGTTCTGTCCTCTTTTGGATCTCTCATGTCCATTAGATAAAGAGAGTTATCATCCATCCATTCTGCCTTGTAGATAGCACCTACAGATTTTCCTTCATCCGAGTATAGCCAATCCATTGTTATGGTCTTTTCTTTATCATTTTCAGAGCAGGAAAAGAAAAATATCAATAAGAGTATGAATGTAATTTGCGAAGAAATGTTTTTCATTTGGTTTACTTTGAGAGAGCGCACTTATATGTTTTTATTTCAAATGGTTTTAGTAGAGTGTGGCACTTGTTTAAAATTGTTTTCAAGTCATTTACTGATATCAAGTTAAATAAGTAGTTCGCTCTTAATACAATAAAACTTACTTAGTTGATAAAACAGAGACTAATATCATGGATATTTAATTTTAGACTATGATTTGTATTAAACTTTTTTCAAGCCTAATAGAAAGTTATTGAAA
The DNA here is from genome assembly GCA_913043185.1 of uncultured Fidelibacterota bacterium. The sequence goes on from CAJWMI010000042.1 coordinate 15,217, forward strand.
TGAATACTAGCGTGTAATATCTTCAAAATAAAAGAGGCTGGTTTCGAAGAAAAGGTACTTCACTTAGTACCGCAAAGATCGCAAATTAAGAATTATTTCCTTCTTGATGTAGAGTTCCCCTAGAAATTTTTAGTGCATCACGAAATTTTGAGCGCTTTATTGCTATTCGTTTCTCGGAAGAGGCTTCTGCTCTAAATCTAAAAAAATGGAATTTAATAAATGAAAGGTTGATAAATTGGCCAAGGTTTTGATTACTACCGTTCCTTTTGGGGAGACAAACCATATCCCACTGGAAATGCTTGAAAAAGAAGGTATTGACTTTCTTATCAATCCTTATAACAAAAAAATAACAGAAGATCAGCTAGCTGACCTTGTTACAGATTTCGATGTAATAATCGCCGGTACTGAACCAATTACAGAAAGGGTGATGAAGCGTGCAAGTAAATTAAAACTTATTTCTCGTGTAGGAATTGGTCTAGACAGTGTAGACCTAATTGCTTCTCAAAAACGAGGTATTAAGGTCTCTTATACTCCTGATGCTCCTTCTCCTGCAGTTGCAGAATTGACCATAGGTCTAATGCTATGTCTTTTAAGATCTATTCATTTGTCTAATTCCCAGATGCACAGAGGCAAATGGTATCGTCATTTTGGTAGAAGACTAGAG
>CAJWMI010000043.1 GCA_913043185.1 uncultured Fidelibacterota bacterium
AGGACTGGTATTTCGCTGGTACGGGAAATCTTGATGAGTGCAATGGAGCCTATGACGTGAATGGCGACTACGGCTACTACATAACCGACAAATACCCATTCACTCCGCCCTGCACCTTCGGTACTCGTGATCCGTCATTTGGAAAAGAATCGCCGACTCTCCCATCAAGATGAGCAAAAAATCCACGCCCCACAAACATTTTAGGGCTTTGTAATAATCTTGTCCCAGTTTTGGGTACCGTAATTAGGTACAATAGGGTAGATATATGGAGAGCGTGTAACCGTTTATGTGTTTCGGGGGTTCGAATTTCTCCCTCTCTGCATTCTTATATTTTTTATTTTATAATTAATCATCCTTAGAAGTTTTGGTTAATATTTCATTAAATAATTTGAGCACTAGTTTATTTCCAAGGTCTAACCCGGTTTTTATATACTGCATTGATTGCTTATTTAACCATTTTTCTTCAATGAGTTTATAAAATAATTCTGCATGATGAATATCAAGCTCTTTATGGATAGAATAGTGAGAAAGTTTGGACTCATCTAGCCAATTTTTTCTTACTATTGTTTTTGCAATAAATGATGATATTTCGGTATACCGGTCTTCAATAATACCATACATTGCTATTGCTGTGTCAATATTATCCTCTTTTACTGTTTGATCTATTTTTGAATAGAAATTAGAAACAGATATATGATTAGAATATTTTTCTATTGTTTTTTCACTTACTCCTAGATTAATAAGATACTTTTTATATGTATTTCCGTGAGCTTTATCAATATTTCCATTTCCATGTTCATCAAAAATATTTTCAAGAATAATTAATCTGTCGACATAATTATCAATTCTTGAGCAAAGAGAAAATAATGGCCGAGAAAAATAGCATACGGCACCGAAAAAATTTGTCTGTGATTCTTTAAAAGCATCAAAAGTCATCGTATTGTTTTGTAGTGAACGAAAATATAGTTCACTATCAATGGGAGTATTTTTTTTAAGATTATTTATGTAGTCGTGCATCTATATTTCTCCTGTTGATATATTAATATTTTGAGAACGTTTTATTGATGGAGCAAATGGTGAAAAAGAAAGTATTTTGCATTTTGTTTTTGTTGTTATCCCATTTGATTTTAGCCAACTAATTATATCTCTTTGCCTATCATCAATCGCGAAACATGCCAGCCCTTTTTTCGTTTTTATGATTGATGAGGCCTCTTTTAGATTAGAAGAATTTTCATTAAAAAATATTTCTGGATGCAGATGTCCAAATCTGAATATTGATTGGTTTTCAGAAGAGATTATATCTTTTTTCCCATCATTCCATAATATCAATTCGTTTCTCATAGGACTAAGGTTAACAGAATTTTCTGAATCGATTTTAGGCAACGATTTAATATCTAATTCTGATAAAATAGTTGGCTCTACCATATAAATATTGATCAATGCGGATGTGGTGGCCAGTTTTGCAGGGTTAAAACCTTTAAATGATTTATCAACACCTTCACCATTTTTTAGCATAGCACAAAAATAACAAAAGTCCCAGCCTCTGTAATCACTAGTAAAAGTCCACCGTCTCAACAGGTGCCATAATAACTTTTTAAGGATGTCTTTTTTTCTATGTTCAGGCCTAATCTTAAGATCAGCGATGTAAAGCCCATTATAATTTTTATCAAATAAACTTATCTCTTTCCACATTCCAGCAGCAGTGCCAATTAATTGTGAATTCATTTTCATAGCAACAAATCTTGTTTTGTGTCCTTGCTGTGTAAAAAAGGGAGAGTATTCTTTTCCATGTCTAATGATAAAATTGCCTTGCCCATCTTCAATCGGGTATTTTATATCTTGCTCCAGAGATTGTAATTCTTGCAAAAATTTATTAATCTTTTCTGGTCCAATTATTTCAAACTCGTAGTTCATTTCCTGATAAATAATCTAATGTGGTCATAAAACATACTCCGATCATTTTCCTGCCAATATCTATCAAAGCTTTTGTCTTCACTAAAGCAGTCTTTAAATATTTCAATCCAATTTTTGTGGTTATTTATTTGCCTTATTATAATCGCAGAATCTTTTTTCATTTGGGAAAGATATTTGGCATGTGTTTTTACGGTATCCTCACTGCTCCAGTCAAAAATATTTGAAAGACTAACAATATCATAAGAGGAAATATCATCCAAGCTTAGAATGTTGCTCTCCAGCATAGTCATCTCAGTTAAGGTTTTGGATTCAATATATGGGAAAGCTTGTGGTGATTTATAATAACCCAGGAATATGTGCTGAAGAAAAGGATTGAGATGTGAATCTTTTTTATTAAGGCCAGTTAGAATTTTCTTTTGCATATAGCCAATGTAAGATCCTGGTGAACCATGCTTTGTGGCTTCGTCACTGAATACTTTATTAATGTTTATATCATTAAATACATTTTGAAAGGGGGTAGAGATATTATCATGGTTTAGCCATTTCTCTAATATGTTGGATCGATGTGCATCACTTGTTTCTAAATCAAAAAATGATGCTACTTCTTTTTTATCTGAAACTAATTTGATAAATATATCTCGAAGGTTTTGAAACATTGTTTCAAATTTACCTGCTTGATTTAAGCAGGAATCATTTTGATTATGCACGTTCAATGCATCTAGGTCACATTCTTTTACTGCTTTAATTTTTTGTTTAATATGTAATAATTGGTGAGGGTTTACATCAACAACATTTAGGTTAAGGTCAGGGAATATTGTTTTTAAAGAGAGTGCTATACATCCGCCGCTGCCAATCATAAGCATACGGTTCGGACTAAGCCTATTGATAACATCATATTCAACTAAATAATCTTCTCTGTTTACAGCAAATAATACAGTATTAAAAATTTCCATTTGTGTTTTGCTTTGGATATTATCGGTCTATATTTCTTGGTTCATAAAATGAATTTTGCATACCCCAGTGTTGTTAATGAAATCGATAACATAAACGTTCATTGCAGGTATTTCTTCACCTGATTTACTGAGATATATTGTTGGCAAACTAATTTTCCATTCATCTATCTGATTTATTGTTGTTTTTATATTCTTTATCATATCGGTCATGCGATTAAACATTGATTGTTTCTCCTTCTCAGGGCTCATTTTGTGAATGGGATGGTTTTGGTATTCGTACATTTCTCCAATTGCAAACATTTGGTTCAATTCTGATTCACTATAGCCTAAGAATTCGTTTACCATTTTGTAGTTATCGACCTTATCATATGAGACTCTCGCCGATACGTTGTTATAGTCGATGTTATAGGAAAACTCTACGGAACAGTTATAACTAATATTGGTCTCCATGGATTTATCATAATGTGGAATATTATTCTTGGCTTGTCTCAGCTTTTTTTTTAAATGATCTATTTTCTCATTTTGTAAAACTATATGATCATAAAGCAGGTCAATTGTTTTTTCAGGGCTAATGGGCAAATTACCTATACTTTTCTTGGTGAAATTTTTATCGGAAGAATCATATTCTGAATCATCATAGATGGGGATATCTAATATATTTGAGAGTTTTATTACGGTCGCTCTTTTTGGTATGGACTTACCTTTTTTCCACAAATAGAAATTATTTCTGGCCACTCCAAGAAGGTCCGACATCTCTTGAATTGTTAGATGTGATTGCTCTAGTAACTGCTGCATAGTTTTCGATGTATCCATTTATGTTCCTCTTACTTACTTTAAAAAATATAATATAATAATATGTAATATATAATATTAAAATATAATATAATATACAATAATTAATTATAATATTATTAGTCTAATGGAGAAGTTTTTCTTATTTATTGACTAATAGATTTGTTTTTCAACAAGTTTTATGATGAGCGGAAAAAGATTCTTAATGCTTTTATCTTTATTCTTATTTCTTTTTGCTATGATATTGTATACGTATATGTATTTCACAGGCTGGTTTGATATTTTTCTGGACTCTGGGTTTAAAGGGCTATATGGGGGATAATTGAAAAATAAACAAACATTGATCCAATGGTCTATAGTTATTATCATGGCTATCGTGCCGATTTCCGATCTAAATGCTGACAGTCCAAAGAGTAAACTATTCGAACTTTTAGGCATATCGAAAGATGCCTCTGTTGATGAGGTATTATTTGATCTACTAGTAGAAAAATTGGAAGAACTGGGGATTGAAGAGGAGGAACTGTCAGACGGCTATGAGTTTATGGGTGGTTCTCGAGCGTTAAACAGTTACATAAATAAGAACGCTGCGAGATTAGTGAGACTGATGGGCGGTGAGTTGGATGCTACTGAAGAGGTTGATAAAAAACCAGAACAGGAGAAAGATCCGGATAAAATAGTAGAAAAAAAAGAAGATGGATTTTTATTTGAACAGTTTGATGATATTGAGGCGAAAGAAAAACCAGTAAAGATTGAACAATCTTCAGCATCAGATATATATACGGTTGGCGCTTATTACTCAGCTCCGATGATTCTTTCTAAAACAACAGAGTTTTTTGATAGAGGATCAGCAAAGATTAACGGTTTTAATGTTGTCACTCCTTTCAAATTGGAAAAATTAGGCAGAGTCTTAGAGGCTATTACAAAAGCTAAAACTGGATTATTAAGCCCAAAAGCTATGTTTGAGATAAGAGCATATTATTTTGAAAAAGTTATCTCAGACACTTCCAAAGAGATTTTTGGAGGCTCTAGTTATTTCTTAATTGGTTTTTATGATAAAATAAACCTAAACGGGCGTGAGACTGATTTTAGTTTTTTATTTGGAAAAACCCATTTTAATAGTATCGGATTTGTACTAACAAATGGCACCCAAATTCCAATAAAGCTTGGAAAATCTGGTGTTAAGGTATATTTAATTAGTAAAGCTACTTTATTACATAAATATGAGGACCAGTATACAGGATGGGTAGACATTGGTTTCTCGTTAAGATACGATATAAATACCTCAAAGATTTCGAAGAGCCGAGGCCTGATTAAAAGAAGACAGACCATCATAGAATAATTAAAAAATATTTTATTAATATCAAATACTGTTATTATTAAATCTGTAAATTCGTTCAAGGAAATTCAAATAAAAATTAATAATGGAGGGGTGGCAGAGTCTGGCTGATTGCACTGGTCTTGAAAACCAGCGAGGGTTTAAATCCTCCGGGGGTTCGAATCCCTCCCCCTCCACAATGAAAATTATTCATATTTCCTATTCTATTATTATTAAAGGATTGTAGTAACAATAAACTTATATGAATCCAGTAGTAAGGTTCGCGCCCAGCCCAACAGGCCAGCTTCATATCGGGGGCGTACGTACTGCACTTTTTAATTATCTATTCGCCAGGAAAAACAGTGGCACCTTTCTATTAAGGATTGAGGACACAGACCAAGAAAGGTCAAAAGAAAAATATACTAAACAGATATTAGACTCGCTTAGGTGGCTAGGGTTTAATTATGATAGCGACCCTGTAACCCAATCTTCAAGGAGCAAAAGATATCACGAAGTAATCAGTATGCTAATCGAATCCGGGTCAGCATACCACTGTTTTGCTACAGAGAAAGAGTTAAAAGATTTGCGGGAAAAAGAAGGAACCTTCCTATACCCTGGGACATGGAGAGATCGTTCATCAGATGAAATAAATGAACGGCTCAATAATAATGAGAAATACACTGTCAGGCTCAAGGTTCCCCTAAAAGGAGATATAAGATTCACAGATTTAATCTATGGAAACATTGACATAAGCTCTACCGAGCTTGACGATTTTATTATAGCAAGGTCAGATGGCAGTCCCACATATAATCTCACGGTTGTTGTCGATGATCATGATATGCAAGTTAGCCATGTCATACGCGGGGAGGATCATATCTCCAACACGCCGAAACAGATTTTAATCTATGATGCTCTAAATTGGGATATACCTGAGTTTGCTCATTTACCAATGATCCTTGGTTCTGATGGTAGCCGCCTGAGCAAGAGACATGGTGCCGCGGGTACACAAGCCTATCAAGAATTAGGGTATCTGCCAGAAACATTAATCAATTATCTATCTCTCTTAGGCTGGAACCCAGGTACAGAGGATGAGATATTTAATCTTGAATATTTAATTGAAAATTTTTCGCTTGAAAAAGTAAATAAGAAAGCCGCCGTATTTGATAGTAAAAAACTGGACTGGATGAGTGCGCAACATATCACAAATAAAGACCCGAGTCAGCTTCTAGATTTAATAAAAATATTGAAACCAGAATGGGGCAACAGTGGCTCGTCTGATGAATACTTGAGATCGGTTATTTCAAGTTTAAAAGGTAGATCAAAAACTCTATTAGATATTATTAATCGTTCCCAATATTTTTTTAGTGACCCTTCTGAATATGATCAAGACGCAGTTTCAAAATGCTGGAAAGAGGGGACCTCTAATATATTAAACGCATATGCTCAAGAAACGTTAGTATCTATAGAATGGGATGAGAATTCTATAGATAGATCTATCAATGAGTTTGCGGATACAAAAGAGATCGGAAAGGGGAAATTAATTCAGCCGCTAAGATTGGCACTGTCTGGCACTCTTACCGGTCCTTCCGTGGTTCGAGTGATGATGGTCCTTGGAAAAGATACCTGCCTAAGGAGAATAAAAAATATATTAAACTCGATTCAAAAATGAGTATAGATCCGACAAAAAAAGATAATTTTATTAAAAGAATTATTGATGAGGATAACAATTCTGGTAAGTGGAGTGGAAGGGTTCATACTCGTTTCCCTCCAGAGCCAAATGGTTATCTGCATATTGGTCACGCAAAATCCATCTGCCTTAATTTTGGTTTAGCGCTTGAATACAATGGTGAGTGTAATCTCAGGTTTGATGATACAAACCCCGTAAAAGAAGAAGAGGAGTATGTAGAGTCTATTATTGAAGATGTCTCATGGCTAGGATTTTCATGGGGAGATAAACCCTTGTTTGCATCAGACTATTTTGACCAGATGCATGCCTTTGCGGTTGAGCTGATCAAAGCCGGGAAGGCATATGTGTGTGACCTTACTCCAGAGGAAGTAAAAACTCAAAGAGGCACCCTCAAGAATCCAGGTGTGAACAGTCCTTATAGAGATCGAAGTATTGAAGAAAGTCTTGGCCTATTTACTCGAATGAAATCTGGTGAATTTGCTGATGGAGCGCGGACCCTGAGAGCCAAAATAGATATGGCACATTCTAATTTAAACATGCGAGATCCGGTAATGTATCGAATTCTCCATGCCAGCCACCACCGTACGGGAGATAAATGGTGTATCTATCCGATGTACGATTGGGCACACGGTTTAGAAGACTCAATAGAGAGGATCACGCATTCAATCTGTACCCTGGAGTTTGAAGACCATAGGCCGCTATATGATTGGTACCTTAGTGCCTTGGGAGCCTATCACCCTCAGCAGATTGAATTCGCTCGGCTTAATCTAAACTATACTGTTGTCAGCAAGCGCAAACTAAAACGTTTAGTTGACGATGGGTTCGTAGATGGATGGGATGACCCGAGAATGCCTACAATATCTGGTCTAAGGAGAAGAGGATATACTCCACAATCAATTCGAAACTTTTCTGAAAGTATTGGGGTAACAAAACGGGATGCAGTCGTGGATGTTGCAAAACTGGAAAACGCTCTCAGAGAGGATCTTAATCAGAAATCTCCAAGGGTGATGGCAGTGCTTGATCCACTGAAAGTGGTTATCACTAACTATCATTCAGAGGACATAGAATATGTCGATGCTATTAATAATCCTGAAGATGAAAAAGCGGGCAAAAGAAAAATAAGTTTTTCAAGAGAAATATATATCGAAAGAAATGACTTTATGGAGGAACCTCCAAAAAAGTTTTTTAGACTCAGTCCTGGCAAAGAGGTTCGCATAAAATTTGCATACTATATTACCTGTAATGAGGTCATAAAGGATGGAAATGGAAAAATAATAGAACTAAGATGTACATATGACCCCGAAACTAGAGGCGGGAGATCTGAGGATGGTAGAAAAGTAAGGGGCACATTACACTGGGTCAGCGCTAAGGAAAATGTAAAAGCAGAAATACGCCTATATGATAGGCTCTTTCAGAGTGAACATCCAGAACAAAAAGGAGACTTTATTGACAACCTAAACGACGACAGCCTAAAAATCATAGATGGCGCAGTCCTAGAAAAGTCAATGGAATCACCATCGCCTGGATGTGTTTATCAGTTTGAAAGAACCGGCTATTTTATTTCTGATAGTAGGCAATCATCTGGCAGAAAATTAGTATTTAATCGTGCGGTTTCATTGCGTGATTCATGGGCCAGAATCAACAAAAATATGGCCAAATAAAGGGTAATTATTTATCCATTGATAGTATAGTATAAATACCACTATATTGAAATGATATACTTCTCTATGAGGATGCGGAAAACTCTATTCATATTAATGTTTGTCTCTGGGCTTCTTGCGAGGCAGTCCATTGTCTATTTTTATGTTATCCCATTTGATAACATAAAAGATGACCCTACCGTTGAGTGGATAGCCTCCGGCTTATCAGACATGATAGGCAACAGGTTTAAGAGTGAGCCTGGACTGCTTATCCAGAATAAAAATGATCTCGAGATTATCATGAACGACCGCTCTCTCATGCTAAAACAGCCTATAGGCTCCCGAAATCTTTTGCTCTTAGGAAAATATTATCGACAGTTAGAAAAAATAAATGTTTCTTTGCAGCTTATTGATCTGGCTACGTGGGATCAGATAGAAACAAAAGATATAGCAGCGGAGTACAGCGACATAACAAAAATGAAAAAAGAAATAGGGGATGATATTCAGTCAATGATCGCTCCTTATCTGCCAAAAGGTAAAAACCAGATCACTGCTGTATTTCCTAAATTTATTGACCCAAAGCCTGCTAAAAGGCGCGACCCTGTTTCTGTAAAGTCTGAGATGGTCACAAATAATTTACAGGATGAATTCAAGAAGCTCGAAGAGTCAATGGACGTGCTCCTAGGGCTCAAGGAAGACGAAAATCTTAAACCTAAAAAAGATGTTACTCTTTTTGATAGTGGTGGTGAGTGGAGCATGGACTTTTCAGCAAACCAACTTGTTGAAGAGAATCCTGAGCTGGCACCAAACACCGAGATGTTAAAAGATGTTCTAAATACATTGATTGATAATCCATATGATGTTATCATGAAAAAACCTAATTTTATTTACCATAAGGATGATGACAGCTATATCACAGTTCAGTTTCATGTTACCTATTCACTGAAAGATGAGATTATAAAAGAAATGCTAAATGCGCTTCCTTATACTGGCTTAGAGCAGAATGGCAGTCTTACAATATTTTATTTCAGTAAAGAATCTTTTAACCTTAGCGATGATATCACAAATAGGATCACATCAGGCAATCATCGTTCTGTGCCTGTAATCAGATTTTTTAACAAACAGGGTACGCCGATTGTTGTTGTCGCTGACACGCCTGAAGAACAGTGGCACTCCCGTAAGAGTGATAGGGTCTTATATTTGCCAGAGAATCAGTTCTCTCCTATGATAGAATTTACTGTTGGCGGCTGGTCACTGCAGGTTGCGATGGAAACGGTCAACATACATGCTAAATATGAGTTTATTCTGCCTATGTCAGACGTTGAAAACCTTAGCAGTGTAAGCCTGAAATTTATTAATGAGGACGAGCTAAAGAAGTTCTTAGATCCTATACTATAAATGAAAAAGATTAAAATTTTATGTTGTTTTGTGGTGATGCAGTTTGTGCTCATTATCGCTCAGGATCAGTTGTCAATAGGAAAAATACCAAACCTAGATCTAAAACTTTTAAGCGGAAAAAAAACCACAGTCTATAAACTATTAGAGTCAGGGCCTTTGCTCATGGACTTTTGGGCGACCTGGTGTAAGCCATGCAAGCAAGTTATGAAGCACTTAAATAACTTTCACAATGAGTACAAGGACCAGGGTTTTCAGGTGCTCATGGTGAACCAAGATACCCCAAGGAGTCTTGGTAAGGTTAAATCTTATATAAACTCAAAAAATTATGATTTCTTTGTTAGTATTGATCCAAACCAGCAAATTGCTAAAAAACTAAATGGGCAGATAATGCCCAATCTTATTCTAATAAACCAAGACGGATCTATTCAATGGCGCCACCAGGGCTATATGCCTGGTGAAGAGAAGGAAATAAAAGAGCAGATACAGACCCTCCTGTATGTTCATAATAAAAACTAGCACCCTCTAAAAAGAAACAATATTAATGTTAGTTTTCGTATGCTAAAAAAAATACTAATTATATTATTTCCATTTACCCTTCTCGCGGAGAATAATCCGTTTCAATTTTTTGACCTTGATTTTTGGAACTATAACGCCGGGATAACACTCAACTTTGGTGACAGCTATGACGACTTTACCTATATGGAAAACAGAATGGACCTCAACTTTTTTAAAGGAAATTTTACTGGCTGGTTACAGTACGAGTATTCTGACCCTCCTGAGCTTGGTTTTGCCATTAAAGATCTAAGAAAGTATAGGCTAGAATACAGTTCTGGTCCATGGTCTCTAAAACTCGGCGACATATATGAGGTATGGGGCAGAGGCCTCGTGCTCGCTCAGTTAGATGATCAGGGCATTGACTTTGACAATAGTTCAAGAGGCTATTTGTTGAACTATACACTGGAAAATATTAGCGTAACTCAGATGAGTGGCCGCACAAAAAATGCTCAGCTTGGCTCTGACTTGCGTCATCCAGAGTTTGAGTTTACCCATGACATGGACGCGACAAACATTGAGTTTGATGTATATCCCTTTAACTTTGGTTTGTCATTCTTGCAGTCCAATGAGCTGCACCAGCTTAAGCCCTTTGGTGTGATGGACACGGTAGACGTTAATCACCGCTTACATGGGGGATATGTATCATGGTTCGGATCTATTGCCGATATATTTGTAGAGTATGTTGACAAACAGTCAAAACTAAGAACCTACGATACAAATTTTTCCGGTGATGAGGTAGAGTCACTTTCACCCTTGAAAAAGGGTTCTGGGGTCTACCTTAATACTAACCTATATCTGGGTATGTGGTCATTATTTTTTGAGTATAAGCGCTATAGTTTTGACCGGCTGAGTCCTGTTGACACGGACTATATTATAAACAATTATGGAAATCGAATTGACTACCAGGTCATGCCTATTTTATTCCGTGAACAAAACCACAGCTTCTTGGGCCGCGCGGCCCACCAGACGAATGCTAATGATGAAAGAGGGGTCCAGTTTGAGCTTTCTGGAGGACTGCCTAATGGTTTTCAGACGGTGACCCAATTTTCACACCTCAGCAGGAATGATACGTGGACCTCGATTAGTCCGATTGAATGGGAAAATAATAGTGTCGGAGGTTTTATGCCATCTAGTTCACTCAATGCTCTACCTTATAAAGAATTTTATACTGAAATAAATGGTTATTTAATGGACAATAAATTGTATTTCAAAACAGCATATGGTCAAAATAAAGAGATTAATAAAATAAACAGGTTCTTTAACGGTTATGCAGAGACTATTAAAGAAAACTGGGCCTATACGGATTCAATTTGGTATGGGGAAAGTTGGTTCTACCTGGACTCACAGATAGTCAGCATTGATTCATTATCCTATGATATTGAGACGAAACTGTATCAAAAGTCAAAATCGTTTACTATACCAATAGAGCTAACATATACACTAAATAACGGATACTCTGTTGGTGTTAGCTATGCCTACCAGCAGAGATATAAGAAGAATGTAAAAAAAGGGAACGCCGGTGGTTTTTATAATTATTCCGACTCCTCTTGGGTGTTGAATGATCTAGATGAACCAAGCACATATATAGACCAGACTACAAGTAACTATCCTAGTGAGACCCCATTTCAAATCAATAGGATGATATCACTTTCAATGGGGAAAGCGTCCAAGTGGGCGTTTACACTAAACTATGACTGGACGAATGTTCAAGAGATTGTCACCCTTGACCCTAATTATAATCCGCTTGAGGCTTTAATTTATGGCGACATAGAATATTTTAAGGGCAACAGAGACAAGAATAGTCCACCTTCTTTTACACAAAACAAGTGGGTATCAATGGAGTTCTCATACAACCTTTCTTCTACCCAGCGGATTTCATTTTTGTACGGTTCCATACAGGGTGGCCTAGTCTGCAGCAATGGTATATGCAGGATCTTACAGCCTTTCAACGACGGGCTTAAGCTTTCCTATAGTGCTATTTTCTAAAAATTATACCATTTTTTGGTTTTTTTTATTAGATTGTATCGAAATACTATATAGGGCTAATATTGTAGGCTATATACGTATATATAAATGATCATGAATAAAAAAATAGTAATAGCATCCACACTTATCCTAAGTCTCAGCCAAACTATAATTGGACAGACATACACTGTCGGTGACTATGTAGACGATTTCAGCGGAGATATTTGTTTCAACGGCGATGGGACATGGTCCTATGATGCGCATGGTAGAGACAGAGTAACCTGGATAAATTTATTCACCTCCTGGTGACCATCCTGTACTACGGAGGCTCCGCAGGCAGAAGCAGTTTTTCAACAATATACTAATGACTCACTAGTGCTTGTTGGATTTGGTCAAGATTGGAACCAGCCCTATAGCTGCAGCGGCTGGGGTACTACTTTTGGTCTTTCGCATCCGATAGTGGATGATATAAACAATGTCTATGGGCTCTTCGGAATTGGCTATATCCCGCACAATGTAATTATCGGAGGCGACGGCGAGGTGTTGTATTCAGACGCTGGCTACAACCAGACCGCGATTGTATCTATCATTGACCAGGCCCTAGAAGATTTACCCTCAGACCTTGATGAGGATGGTTTTGATGCGGATGAGGATAATTGTCCAGACCATTATAATCCTTCTCAGGCGGATATTGACGGAGACGGTGGCGGAGACGCGTGTGATATTTGCGACAATGCAAATGTATTTATTGTCGGAAATGTAAACGGTGACCTGGACACTGATAATCAGCCAATAATAGACTTCTTTGATGTTGTAGCCTTGCTCGATCATTTACAGTCGAGTCAGTCTAATCCTGCCGCAATATCAGAGTGTGAGCATCAAGCAGGAAATATTAATAGTGACAATAATGTAAACATTATTGACGTGGTAAACCTGGTTAATATGCTGCTTTTTGGAGGCCAAACCTCCAATCTGGTTCCTGAAGGAGGAGGGACAATATCACTTACCAGCTCGATGGTTATGGATAATATAGTCTTAGAAAGTCCCTCTGGGATCGGAGGCTATCAGCTTGACATCGTCTCGTCAATACCAATTACCCAGGATCTTGACAATATAATCCTCCCGCAGGGCTGGTCCATGCACTATTCATTAGACAATGATATCTGCCGAGTATTTGCATATGATCACACTGGAAAAAACCCATTGGGCAAGATTGAACTTGATTTTCAAGGAGGATCGATCAGGTCTGTGCAAGATGTAATTGTATCCAGCTCAAATGGCTATGAGATAGTCACGGATATGAAAAGATATGGTCCCGGAGTCAGTGAGATATCTCTCCCTGATCGTCCAACGATCCAAGAGCTTTATCCAAACCCGTTTAACCCTAGCCTGACTATTTCATTTTCAGTACCAACTGAGGCGGAGGTTAGTGTTATTGTATATAATATGCTTGGTGAGAGGGTCGCAACCTTGTTAAATAATTCTTACACAAGGCCTGGTTTTCATCACCTGAAGTGGAACGCGGCCGGCTACCCATCGGGAATGTACTTTATTAAGGTTCAGACCCCATCATACATTGACACCAAAAAAGCTCTGTTAGTTAAATAATAAATAGACTTTTTACATATTTCTAAAATTAAATTTAGAACCACGAATATCTTTAAAATTCTATTGTAGAATATAGATATATGCGCCTGTAGCTCAATTGGATAGAGCGTCTGGCTACGGACCAGAAGGTTAGGGGTTCGAGTCCTCTCAGGCGTACTCAATGAAAAAAACCCGCCATATTTTGGCGGGTTTTTCAGTTTAAACAATCGCCTCCCAGATGTGGTCTTAAATTTGACCGATTTTTTGATAAGTCTGGCCCTATTTTATGTTCGAAGAACTGCATTTTAAATTTGCCTTCTAAAGGTAGATATTATATATTCAAACTGTTAGCCGCGCTTTCGAGGTAAGCAAAATTTTGTATTTAACCCAAAATGAGGTCGATTGACTAGGTAAATAAGTGTCAAAAATTATAGTAAAAAATCTAATTTCTCTTCTAAGATGGATCTGTTCATGCTCTGTATGGATAGTCCTATCTTTTGTGGTGCTTAGTCCCTCTGCATCTGTTTACGCACAAGATCCGGATGAGGAAGGTGAGATTTTCTGGGGTGATGAGGAAGATGAGGAAGAAATAGGCGAGGATGAGTTTGAAGAGGAAGAGGAGTATCTAGACGATGAAGAATACTATGATGAGGAAGAGGATGAGGAAGAAGACTATGCCGATGACGAGGATGATTCTTACTATGAGGATAACAGACTGATTGACGATGAAGATGACTATGGCCAGGATGAGGAGCAAGCGGCTGGAGAAGTAGATCGATCCGGTTGGAGCGTTGACATATATGGGTCCACGCCAAGACTGGTCAATTACACGCTTTGGAAAGAATTTAGTCTATCGGACTCCGTATGGACACCAAAAATGGACGCTAAAATCAGTATCGAGGCGCCCTATATGTTTAACCTTCTTGGGCTAAGATTTCGGGCTGGTGCAGAGTTCGGAACATTTGGATTTACCGATCTTTCACCGAGAGAGGCAGAGATGAAAGGTGTCTCCGCTGTGGCACTTATTTCTATTCCCGCTGGACCAGGGAAAATCAAAATGGGTAGCGGTATTTTTGGTACCTCATTGGGCTTTATGTTTGAGGCGACCTATGGGATCGCTATGGGCGCCCTGGACCTTAGAATTGGTATGCGTTCAACAGAAATCATGGGAGCGACAGATAGTGCCGACAGATCGTTCGGCCACCTTGGCTGGATGGATGGGCTTATGGTCCTAGGAGTTAATTTTTAATTAAGATTTTATGATGATCACAGAGAAAACATATATCACTAAGTGGATCCTTTATTTGTTCTTTCTTTTTCTATTAGCCGTGCCGGCCTCTGTTAGCTATGCGCAGGATGTTGACGACGAAGGAGAAATGTTCTGGGGCGATGAGGAAGAGGATGAGGAAGAATATGAAGAGGATGATGAGTATATGGAAGATGAAGAAGAATACGAATATGAAGAAGAATATGAAGATGAAGAAGAATACGAGGATGAAGAAGGAGACGAAGACCTTTACGAGGAAGAGGAAGAAGAGGACGAAGAGATAGACTATGAGGAAGAGGACGACTATGACAGCGAGGACGTTGGCCTGGCCGATGAGGCGGAGACGTTGGGCTGGAGCATAGACATCTCAGGATCATCTCCGAGGTTTGTAAATGAGTCACTGATGACCTGGAACTCGAGCATTAATCTCAGGGCCAGCATAGAGG